>NC_016002.1:300000-457500 GCF_000283535.1 Pseudogulbenkiania sp. NH8B | reverse complement strand
CACGCAAGATCAAAGAAATATCAGGTATTTCCTGTCTTGCAGTGCAAGTGTCGGCTTTGCCGAGCACTCACACCTATCGGTTATTCTGTTTGTTAAAGAGCGGGGCTGACTGCGTCGTTTCCGTCGCTGCGTCAGCTGAGGAGGCGAACTATACGCCCCGACCCCCTCCCCGTCAATGCCTTTTTGCAGAAAAATCACGGAAAATCGGCACTACAATCTCAACCACCTGTTTTTCAAGGAAGTTACTTGGGAAAGAGTTTGCGCTTTTCACTCATGGCATCAGCCATACTGACGAAACGAGCCTGCAGAAACGGCACCGACGACCCGATAAAGCGGCGAATCAGTCCATAATTCCTAGTCAGAATCTGCACCGAGACGGAATAACACCTTGAAGCCCACCTGGATTTTCGATCTGGACGACACCTTGCACCATGCCTCGGCAGCGGTGTTTCCACATATCAATCGTTGCATGACCGAATTCATCATGCGCCACCTGGGCATGAGTGAAGACAGCGCGGCGGAGCTGCGGCAACGTTACTGGCGACAATACGGTGCGACGCTGAAAGGCCTGGAGCAACATCATGGCATCGCGCCGCAGACCTTTCTGCGCGACACCCACCCCATGAGCGAACTGGAAACGTTGCTGGTCTGGCAGGCACAGACGGCAGCACTGCTACGCCGCTTGCCCGGCCGCAAGATCTTGCTGTCCAACGGACCACAGCATTATGTAGAGGGGGTGCTGAGGAGGATGCGGATCAGGCGGCACTTCGCCAGCGTCTATGGCGTGGAGCGGCTGGATCTGCAGCCCAAGCCACATCCTCGGTCGTTCCGTACCGTGCTGCAGCGCGAAGGCCTGGACCCGGCCCGATGCATCATGGTGGAAGATTCGCTGGCCAATCTGAAGGCGGCCAAGCGCCTGGGGATGCGCACGGTGTGGATCAGCCCTAGCGCACGTCGGCCATCCTATGTCGATGTGCATGTACGCCAGTTGGGGGAGTTACTTCGACTTGGCCTGCAGTGACGGCATGTGCCGCACGTTCCAGAGGGCACCGATCAGGCAGAGTGCCGCCGCCAGCGGCCAGAGCCGCGACAGGAACTCCACCAGCGCGTTCATATTGGCAAGGTGGCCGTAGCCCCAGCGAAACAGCGTGAGCATGTCGAGTTCGTTGGCGGACAGAGGCCAAAGAGCGGAGATCACTTGCGTCGCCAGCAGCGCCAGCAGCGCCACGACCAGCTGTACCCCACGGCCGAAGCGGGTGAGCAGCCACACCAGCAGGAACCCGGCCCCCAGGCCTGCCAGCACGTTGCTGTTGATCCATTCAAAGAACGCGAACGGCTTGAGCAGCATCCCGGCAGCCAGCATCTTGAGGAAGACGGCCAGCGCGACGACGGTGGTGACGCTGCGGGCGATATAGCGCCGCTTGCTGAGGAAGCTGGTGACGAACAGCAGTGTGGCGGTCAGGTGCAGCATGGCACCGCCGGCTTCGAGCAGGAACAGGAACAGTGCCGGGTTGTCGAGCGGCGAGATGAAGGGCTGCGGCAGGCCCAGCGGCATGACCACGACGCCGAACAGCGGGATGGAGGGATTGAGCTGGGTGAGGAACCAGAGCGCCATCAAGGCCAGCGCGTAGTCGGCGGGTTCATTGGCGACGAAATAGCGCTGGCGCCAGCGCCAGACATGGTGCCAGGCGTGGCGAAACAGCGGGCTGACCGCCAGTGTGGCGCCAATGAAGGCACCCGCGACGTTGTAGAGCATGTCCAGATTGGAGGCGACGCGCTCCGGCAGGAACTGCTGGATGAACTCCATCGTGAAGCTGGTCAGCACCGACAACAGCAGCGCCGTGACCCAGCCCAGCCAGCGGGGTCGGAACGATAGCGCCAGTCCAAACCCGTAGGGAATGTAGACCACCAGGTTGGCGAGGTTGTCGAACAGGCGGAAGTAGTACGGCAACGGATAAAACAGGAACTCGAGCAGGGGGCGGCCGCTGTAGCTCCAGCCGGTGAACGGGTACAAGCTGGCGAACACGATCACGACGAACAGCAGCAGGGCCAGATAGCGGGCGATATGAGCCCGCTGCGGCACGCCATGGCGTATGGGTGTCAACATGAGACGCCCCGTTCGCTCAACCGAGTCTGTTCATGCATAACGTCATTATCGCTCGTCATTTGCCTGCGGCCAGCCGGACTTCGGCCAACCTTGCCCTCCATCTGCTCTTTACTCCCAACCCTCACCAGCGCCCCGTCTCGAAGAAGCGCCGATAGCGCGTCAGCCACGGCGCGATGTCGAAACCGCCCGCGGCGAGCCATGCGTTGTCGTAATAGCTGTTGAGGTAGCGGTTGCCGTCGTCGCAGATCAGCGTCACCACCGAACCGCTGCGCCCTTCTGCCACCATCTGTGTCACCAGCTCGCACACGCCGAAGAAATTGGTCCCGGTGGAGCCGCCGCAGCGGCGGCCGAGGACTTCCTGCAGGAAATGGATGGCGGCGTAGCTGGCGACGTTGGGCACGCGGATCATGCGGTCGATCACCGTCGGGATGAACGATGGCTCGACGCGCGGGCGGCCGATGCCCTCGACGCCGGAACCGCCCTCGCAGCGGCAGTCACGGTTGCCGCTCTGATAACTGTCGTAGAACACCGAATTTTCCGGATCGACCACGCACAGCTGGGTAGCCAGCTTCTGATAGCGCACGTAACGGCCGAAGGTGGCCGAGGTGCCGCCGGTACCGGCGCCGCAGACGATCCATGTCGGGACAGGATGGGGTTCCAGCGCCATCTGCTGGAAGATGGTTTCGGCGATATTGTTGTTGCTGCGCCAGTCGGTGGCGCGCTCGGCGTAGGTGAACTGGTCCATGTAATGGCCGTCAAGCTCATGGGCCAGGCGGCGCGATTCGTCGTAAATGGTGGCCGGATCGTCCACCAGATGACAGCCTCCGCCGTAGAATTCGATCGCCTTGACCTTCTCGGCCGAGGTGCCCTTGGGCATGACGGCGATGAACGGCAGGCCGAGCAGACGGGCAAAGTAGGCTTCGGAGACCGCCGTGCTGCCGCTCGAGGCCTCGATGATCGGCGTGCCCTGGCGAATCCAGCCGTTGCACAGCCCGTACAGGAACAGCGAGCGGGCCAGGCGATGCTTCAGGCTGCCGCTGGGATGCGTGGACTCGTCCTTGAAATACAGCTGGATCTGCGGCAGGGCCGGAATGGCCAGCGGAATCAGATGGGTATCGCTGGAACGATGGAAGTCCGCCTCGATCTGGCGGACAGCTTGGGCAACCCAATTGGACATGGAGGAATTCCGCAACGGCATAAAATGGTTATTTTACCGTTGCCACAACAAAAAAGGCGCACCACGCGGTGCGCCTTGCCGTCTTGCCGTCTGGCGATCAGAACTTGGTGCCGACGCCGAGGCCGAACACCCACGGGTTGATCTTCAGGGTGCCTAGCGAGCCCAGGTTTTCACTCGTTACATCAGTTTTGATGTAAATCTTCTTCACATCCAGGTTGACGAACCAGTCCTTGTTGACGGCAATGTCGGTGCCGACCTGCAGGGCACCGCCCCAGCTGTTTTTATCGACAGACACCTTGCCCGTGACCGAGCTGCCAAGGTCGTTATTATAGAAACGCGTGTAGTTGATACCGGCGCCGACGTAGGGGCGGATCTGGCCTTCCGGATTGAAATGGTACTGCAGCGTCAGGGTCGGCGGCAGGTGGTTGATCTTGCCCAGCGAACCCAAATCGGAGGTCACTTCATGACGCGCGGTGGCCAGGATCAGTTCGGCACCGATATTGTTGGTGATCATGTAGGTGAAGTCGAGTTCCGGCACGGTCTGGTTGTCCACATCGACATGGACGGCCGACAGAGTATCGGAAGTCTTCACATCCGGAGCGATATTGATGACGCGGAAACGCGCCAGGATGTCTCCTTGGGCGGCAAAGGCACTGGCCGATACCAGACCGGCGATCACGGCAATAGCAAGCTTTTTCATGGTTTTCTCCAAAGATGGTTGGTGGATTGCTGATCGCCCGATCTGCTGCCGTTGACTTTGCCGCCTACCGGCAGTAGCGTGCGACGTCTTCGGAGGGAAGATTAACCACACTTTCATTATGGTTTTTTGAGCTAGATCATGGTCACGTCATGAAATATGTCGATTTGCGCGATTTTATTGCCCAACTGGAACGCGAGGGGGAACTCAAGCGCGTCCGCGTGCCGGTCTCGACCCATCTGGAGATGACCGAGATCGGCGACCGGGTGCTGAAGGCCGGCGGCCCGGCGCTGCTGTTCGAACAGCCGGTACGCGATGGCCACGGCTTCGACTACCCGGTACTGGCCAACCTGTTCGGCACCCCGCGCCGGGTGGCGATGGGCATGGGGGCGGAGGACATCGGCGAATTGCGCGAGATCGGCAAGACGCTGGCTTACCTCAAGGAGCCGGAACCGCCCAAGGGCTTCAAGGATGCCTGGGACAAGCTGCCGCTGTTGAAGCAGGTGCTCAACATGGCGCCGAAGGAAGTGAAGAAGGCGCCGTGCCAGCAGATCGTCTGGGAAGGCGCCGAGGTCGACCTGGGACGCCTGCCGATCCAGCATTGCTGGCCGGGCGACGTGGCGCCCTTGATCACCTGGGGGCTGACGGTAACGCGCGGCCCCAACAAGAAACGCCAGAACCTCGGCATCTACCGCCAGCAGGTGATCGGCAGGAACCGCGTGATCATGCGCTGGCTGGCACACCGCGGCGGCGCGCTGGACTACCGCGAATTCCGCGCCGCCAATCCGGACCAGCCCTACCCGGTGGCGGTGGTGCTGGGTTGCGACCCGGCCACCATCCTGGGCGCGGTGACGCCGGTGCCGGACACGCTGTCCGAATACCAGTTTGCCGGCCTGTTGCGCGGCAGCCGCACCGAGCTGGTGAAATGCCTCGGCTCCGACCTGCAGGTTCCGGCCAGTGCCGAGATCGTGCTGGAAGGCCATATCTACCCGGACGATACCGCGCTGGAAGGGCCGTACGGCGACCATACCGGTTATTACAACGAGCAGGATCGCTTTCCGGTATTCACCATCGAACGCATTACCATGCGCGAGAACCCGATCTACCACAGCACCTACACCGGCAAGCCGCCGGACGAGCCGGCGGTGCTGGGCGTGGCGCTGAACGAGGTGTTCGTGCCGATCCTGCAGAAGCAGTTTCCCGAGATCGTCGATTTCTACCTGCCGCCGGAAGGGTGCTCGTACCGCATGGCGGTGGTGTCGATCAAGAAGCAGTACCCCGGCCACGCCAAGCGCGTGATGATGGGCTGCTGGAGCTTCCTGCGCCAGTTCATGTACACCAAGTTCATCGTGGTGGTGGACGACGACGTCAACACCCGCGACTGGCGCGAGGTGATCTGGGCCATCACCACGCGCATGGACCCGGTGCGCGACACGGTGCTGATCGAGAACACGCCGATCGACTACCTCGACTTCGCCAGCCCGATCTCCGGCCTGGGCGGCAAGATGGGGCTCGATGCCACCAACAAGATGCCAGGCGAGACGCATCGCGAGTGGGGCACGCCGATCGTGATGGACGCGGCGGTGAAACAGCGCGTCGATAAGCTGTGGGACGAGCTGGGGCTGTAAGCGGGTGGTGCCTCGGCCGCAAGTGCGGGCGCGGCGGGGAAGCGGAGGGACGGTCTGCGCCTCCGTCCCCGGCGCTCCCGGCAGGAGAGCCGACCGGAACAGCCGCTAAGCCCTGCACCCTATATCTGTTACCATGCCGGGTTTTCCCCATACCAGGAGTCTAGACATGAGCGATGTACGCAACCCGAATTCCGCCCAGCGCCTGAAGCGCCTCAACAACCGCCAGTGCAAGAAGATGCGCGTGGGCAACTACCAAGAACTGGGCTTCCACCTGGTCGCCACCCTGGCCGACGATCTCAGCAGCGAAGGTCAGGATGCCCTGCTCGACGCCTGGCTGACGCGCGTGGACGAGGCCGGCGTGAGCTTCGGCGGCCACTTCGACGGCCGCTGCAACCTGGAAGGCGTGGTGTTCCCGGTGGGCGCGGTGAAGATCGGCGAGGAACTGCGCGGCGAGCTGGCCGGCTGGCTCAAGGCCCGCAGCGAAGTGAAGGCGCTGGAAGCGAGCGAGCTGATCGACCTGTGGCACGCCGCCTGAGCCTGCCCCGCTCCAAGCACAAAAGCCCGCATCAGCGGGCTTTTGCTTTTTCGACGTCCGCGGCTCACGGCGCCGGGTTGGGGTAGCGCTCGTGGATCGCCTCGATGCCGGCCAGCACCTCGTCGTCGAGCCGTAGCGACGCGCTGGCGATGTTCTCTTCCAGCTGCGCCAGCGTGGTGGCACCGATCAGGTTGCTGGCGACGAAGGGGCGCGAATTGACGAAGGCCAGCGCCATCTGCGTCGGCAACAAGCCGTGCCGGCGCGCCAGCGTCACGTAGTCGGCTGTCGCTGCCTGCGCCTGCGGCCGGGTGTAGCGCGTGAAGCGGTCGAACAGCGTGAGCCGGGCGTTGGCCGGGCGGGCCTGGTCGAGGTATTTGCCGGAGAGGACGCCGAAGGCGAGCGGCGAGTACGGCAGCAAGCTGATGCCGTCGCGATGCGAGAATTCGGCCAGGCCGATCTCGTAGCTGCGGTTGAGCAGGTTGTAGGGGTTCTGGATGCTGACCATGTGTGGCAGGCCGAGGCGCTCGGCGGCCTGCTGGAAGCGCGCCACGCCCCACGGCGTTTCGTTGGAGAGGCCGACATGGCGGATCTTGCCGGCCCGCACCAGATCGGCCAGCACCGCCAGCGTCTCTTCCGGGGCGACCGCGCCGTCCGGCCCGTCGAGCCAGGGGTAGCCCAGGCGGCCGAAGGTGTTGGTATGCCGGTCCGGCCAGTGCAGCTGGTAGAGATCGATGTAGTCGGTCTGCAGGCGCTTGAGGCTGCCGTCGAGCGCGGCGATAAGGTTGGCGCGGTCGAAGTGGTTGGCGTCGCCGCGGATGTGGCGCGGGTTGTGCGGCTGCAGCGCCGGGCCGGCGATCTTGGTGGCGAGCAGCACGCGGTCGCGGCGCCCGCCCTTGGCGAGCCAGCTGCCGATGTAGCGCTCGGTCAGACCCTGCGTCTCGGGCTTGGGCGGCACCGGGTACATTTCGGCGGCGTCGATCAGGTTGATGCCGTGCTCCAGCGCCAAGTCGAGCTGGGCGTGGGCGTCGGCTTCGCTGTTCTGCTCGCCCCAGGTCATGGTGCCGAGACCAATGAGGCTGACCTGGAGGCCGCTGCGGCCGAGTGGGCGGTATTCCATCGCGAGGATCCTTCGCTGTCAGGTGGGGGATGGCCCGATTATGCGACGCGCGGCGGGCGACGCAAACCGCGGCCGGTCGGCGTCCTGGCCATGCGCGCTGACCGGCCGGCCGGGCTGATGCCAAAACGCCACGCCGGCACCCGGTTCCGGGCAGGCATCGCCGCCGGCTTGATCTATGACAAATAGCATTCCGGATACGGCACTCTAGAATGATCGGCTTACCACCCGGAGTGCCCAACGATGAAGCTCACCCTCTCCTTGTGGCAACGCCTGCTGGGACTGCTCCCCGGCGAACTGACCGTGCACGAAACGGAATGGCTGATCAGCCCGCAGCAGCACATGCCGTTGATGGCGCAGCGCCGCGCCGTGATCATCATCAACCGGGCGCGCCTGTTCGCCATGCTGTTCGCCCTGCTTACCCCGCTGTGGATCGCGGTCGACGTGGTGGCGCTGCCGATGGAGCTGGCGGCCAAGTTGGCCGGCATGCGCCTGATGGCCACCGTCGCCTTCGCCTGGCTGGTCTTCGGCCACCACAGCGACGGTACCCTGCGCCACGCCTATCGCGCCATGGCGACGCTGTTCGCCATTCCGACGCTGTTCTACATCGCCTCGCACCTGCTGTTGACGCGTTACCACCTGCAGGGGCTGTCGGCGGCGATCGGCACCGGCTACGCCTTCCTGCCGTTCGTGCTGCTGGCGGGCTTCGCCATCTTTCCGCTGACGCTGCTGGAGAGCGCCACCTTCGCCTCGCCGATCCTGATCGCGGACGGGCTGGCCTGGCTGCTGCAATGGCAGGTGATTGACTGGCCGTCGTTCAGCGGCGCGTTCTGGCTGCTGACGCTGATCAGCGCCGTGGCGACGCTGGCGTCGATGAGCCAGCTCGCCTTCATGATCGCGCTGGTCAACCAGGCGGTGCGCGACACCCTCACCGGCTGCTTCTCGCGCCGCAGCGCCGAGGAAATGCTCGACCTGCAGTTCACTTTGGCGCAGCGCGCGCGCCGTCCGCTGTCGGTGGCCTTCATCGACCTCGATCACTTCAAGAGCATCAACGACAAACACGGCCACGAAGCCGGCGACCGCGCCTTGCAGAGCCTGACGCAGGCCATCGGCGACACGCTGCGCCACGGCGACATCCTGACGCGCTGGGGCGGCGAGGAGTTCCTGCTGCTGATGCCGGAAACCGACCGCCAGCAGGCACAACAGGCGCTGGCGCGACTGCGCCGGCACGGTCTCGGGCAGCGGCCGGATGGCTCGCCGCTGACCGCCAGCATAGGGCTGGCCGAGAGCCAAACGGACCAGGCGGCAAGCTGGCAGCAGCTGGTGGAGATCGCCGACGCCCGCATGTACCGCGCCAAGCAGCAGGGCCGCGACCGCGTCGTCGCGGCGGATGACGGGGGGCGGCCCGCCGCGGCACCGGTCGACGTGTCGGAGCTGCGGACGCAGCCGGTGTAAGCCGCGGCGGAGTCCCCACGGCAAAAAGGTTGGCCGAAGCCCGTCAACAGCGGCTTCGGCCAACCTTTTTCATTCGTAAACGCCTTTTAGCGTTGCTGACAAAACCCCAGTGCAACGGTTCCGACAAGGGGCGCTGCCGCGTACCGTACCCCCAGGACGGCACATGCCTGCGGGGCGAGTCGAAAGATTCGCACGCGAGCGGAGCGCCGCCGGCAGGGTTTGCCGAGCGCCACTCAGCCCGGCAACAACGCCGCCAGTGCCGGCCCCTTCACCAGCAGCCAGCCCAGGCCGGCGAGGTTGAGCCCCACCGTGAGCCAGTAGACGCGACGGAACGATGCCTTGCTGGACTTGTGGCGGAAGGTACGCTGGGCGACCAGCGCGCCGGGCCAGCCGCCGAGCAGGGCCAGCAGGTGCAACTGGCGTTCCGGGGTGCGCCACTGGCCGCGTTGCGCCGACGTCTTGTCGTGCCAGTACAGCACGAAGCTGGCCAGGCTCAGGCCGGCGTAGCCCAGCACCAGCCAGGGCGGCAGCCGGCCGGCCAGAAGCGCCAGCCACAGCCCGAGGAAGAACACGCCCGCCACCGTGCAGACCAGTCCGAGTCCGCCGGCCCCCTGCCCTTGCTGGCATGGCGCCACGCCGACCAGCTTCGCCTCCACGGCGCGTGGCCGGCGGCGCTCGTCGTAGTCCTGGCGGTAGCTGACCAGATCATGGGCGGCGGGACGGCGCGGCACCGTGCCGAAAGCGCCGATGTGCACGAACACCTCGGCGCCGCCGCCGTTGGGGGCGATGAAGCCGAAGCCGCGCGCGTCGTCCCAGCGCGTGAGCCTGCCTTGAAAACGCATCCCTGCCCCCTGTCTGTCGAACCGAATCTGCCGTCCGCCGTCAGCGCGCCGGCCCCACGCCGCTGGCAGCCTGTTCCGCCAGCCAGTCGCGCGTGCGCTCGGCGGCCTGGAACTCGTGCACCGCCTGCTGCAGCAAGAGGAAGGCGGCGTCGGCGTCGTGGCGCAGGCAGGCGTCGCGCAGGCGCTGCAGCAGGCCGGTCAGCACGTCCTCGTCGAGGTGGTACTCCTGCGCGCGCAGGATACGCGGGTGGTCGGTCGGCAGCACGTTGTCGCCGATCAGCAGCTCCTCGTACAGCTTCTCGCCGGGGCGCAGCCCGCTGAAGCGGATTTCGATGTCGCCGTCCGGGCGGCTCTCGTCCTTCACCGTGAGCCCGGAGAGGTGGACCATGCGCCGCGCCAGTTCGGCGATCTTGACCGGCTCGCCCATGTCGAGCACGAACACGTCGCCGCCCTCGCCCATGGCGCCGGCCTGGATCACCAGCTGCGCCGCCTCGGGGATGGTCATGAAGTAGCGCGTGATCTCGGGGTGGGTGACGGTGACCGGGCCGCCGGCGGCGATCTGCTTCTTGAACAGCGGCACCACCGAGCCCGAGCTGCCCAGCACGTTGCCGAAGCGCACCATGACGAAGCGCGTGCGGCTGCCGCGCGCGTGGCGCGTCTGCAGGCACAGCTCGGCCAGGCGCTTGGTGGCGCCCATGACGTTGGTCGGGCGCACCGCCTTGTCGGTCGAGATCAGCACGAAGGTATCGACCCCGCCGTCCTCGGCCGCCTGGGCGCAGACGTCGGTGCCGAAGGCGTTGTTGCGGATGCCGGCGAGCGGGTTGTGCTCGACCAGCGGCACGTGCTTGTAGGCGGCGGCGTGGAACACCGTCTGCACGCCGAAGCCGTCGATGACGCGGAACAGCCGCTCGTAGTCGGTGACCGAGCCCAGCAGCGGCAGGCATTCCAGCTGCGGTGCCAGGGCCTTGAGCTCCTGGTCGATGGCGTACAGCGCGAACTCCGACAGCTCGAACAGGATCAGGCGCGCCGGGCGCTGGCGCACGATCTGGCGGCACAGCTCGGAGCCGATCGAGCCGCCGGCGCCGGTGACCATCACCACGCGCCCCTCGATGTTGCGCGCCAGCAGTTCCGGGCGCGGCGGCACCGGGTCGCGCCCGAGCAGGTCCTCGATGTCGACCCGCTTCAGTTCCTCCACCCGCACCTCGCCCGACACCAGCTCGGCCATGCCGGGCAGGCGCTTGATCGGCACGTGCAGCGACTCCAGCTTCTCCAGAATCTCGCGCTGGCGCGCGCGGCTCACCGACGGCAAGGCCAGCAGGATGGCCTTGGCCTCGGTGTCGGTCAAGAGCGCCGGCAGCTCGGCCGGGGCGTGCACCGCCAGGCCGCGGAAGGTGTGGCGCCACAGCGCCGGGTTGTCGTCGACGAAGGCCATCGGCCGGTACTCGCGCCCGGCCTGCAGGGCCAGCATCAGCTGGATGCCGGCGCGCCCGGCGCCGTAAATGATGACGTGCTCGCGCGGGCTGTCCACGGCGTCGATGCGCCGCACCAGGCCGCGCAGCAGGAAGCGGCTGCCGCCGATGTAGGCCATGGCGAACACCCAGAAGATGACGATGGACGAGCGCGGGAACGGCCCGATGCGCGCCATCACGATCACCGCCGCCAGCACCAGCACCGCCAGGCTGACGCCGTAGCACACGGTGTAGACGATCTTGTCGTCGAGGTACTTCAGCACGGCGCGGTAGAGCCCGAGCTTGATGAAGATCGGGAGCACCCACAACGGCGGCACCACGAAGATCCACAGGTAGGGGGTGAGCTTGGGGTCCCACACCCCGCCCAGGCGCAGCACCACCGCGCTGTAGAGCGCCAGCGGCAGCAACAGCGCGTCCATCAGCATCAGGAGCGCCATCTTGTGGTGGCGCGAGAAGGAAAGCAGCTTGTCGATCATGGTCAGCGCAGGACGATCTTCTTCAGGGTGGCGAGGATGATGCACACGTCGCCGGCCAGGGTGTGGCTCTGCGCGTAGCGCACGTAGTAGTCGAGCTTCTGCGGCAGCACCTCGTCGAGGTAGGCGCGTTCCGGGTCGGCGGCGGCGCCGAGGATGTCGTTCTCGTCGATCATGCGGATCGACGCCCAGTCGGTGATGCCGGGGCGCACCGACAGCACCAGCGCCTTGATCTCGTGCGGATAGTGCGCGACGTAGCGCGGCACTTCGGGGCGCGGGCCGACCAGGCTCATGTCGCCCAACAACACGTCAATCAGCTGCGGCAGCTCGTCGAACTTGGACTTGCGCAGGAAGCGCCCGGCGCCGGTGACGCGGGCATCGCTCCCCACCGTGAGCTGGCCGTGGCGCTCGGCGTCGACGCGCATGGTGCGGAACTTGTGGATGCGGAAAGGTTGGCCGAAGCGCCCCACCCGCTCCTGGCGGAAGAACACCGGCCCCTTCGAATCGAGCTTGATCCACAGCGCGATCGCCAGCAGCAGCGGCGCCAGCAGCAGTAATCCGGCGCCGGCGGCGATCAGGTCGAACAGCCGCTTGGCGCCCATCGAGCCGGGGCGGCCGGCGGCCGGCAAGACGGACCCGCTCATGCGCCGAGAATCTCCCTGACCGCCGCGATCACGCGCGTCTGGTCGTCGTCCGTCATCCGGGTATAGAGCGGCAGCGTCACTTCGGCCTCGAAGGCGGCGTCGGCCACCGGGAAGTCGGCGTTCTTGAGCTGGTAGCCGTCGCGCCATACCGGGTGGCGGTGCAGCGGGATGAAGTGCACCGAGCAGCCGATGCCCTTCTCCGCCATGCGCACGATGAAATCGTCACGGCTGACGCCGGCCTCGGGCTTGAGCCGCACCGGGTAGAGGTGCCAGGCGTGCTGGTCGGAGGCCAGCGCCGGGCGCGCCGGCAGGATCAGCGGCAGGCCGGCCAGCTCACGGTCGTAGCGCGCCGCCATCGCCTCGCGCTGCTGATGGAAGCGGCCGATCTTCTTCAACTGGTGCAGGCCCATCGCCGCGGCGATGTCCGGCATGTTGTACTTGAAGCCCGGTGCGACCACCTCGTAGAACCAGGCCGGGGTCTTCGACACGTAGCGGTCGAAGGCATCGCGGCTGATGCCGTGCAGGCGCATCACCTTGCAGCGCGCGATCAGGTCCTTGTCCTTCGACACCACCATACCGCCCTCGCCGGTGGTCATGGTCTTGTTGGCGTAGAAGCTGAACACCGTGGCGTCGGAGCCCAGCGTGCCGATCAGCTGGCCCTGGTACGTCGTCGGCAGCGCGTGCGCGGCGTCCTCGATCACCTTGAGCTTGTGCTCGCGCGCGATGGCGAGGATGGCGTCCATGTCGCAGGCCAGCCCGGCGAAGTGCACCGGCATGATGGCGCGGGTCTTGTCGGTGAGCGCGGCGCGGATGGCGTCCGGGCTGATGTTGAAGGTGACCGGATCGACGTCGACCACCACCGGGTGCGCGCCCAGGTAGCGCACCACTTCGGCGGTGGCGGTGAAGGTGTAGCTCGGCACGATCACCTCGTCGCCGGGGCCGATGCCGACCGCCTCCAGCGCCAGATGCAGGCCGGCGGTGGCGGAATTGACCGCGATCGCCTCGACGCCGCCGCCGAGGAAGTGCGCGAAGTCGGCCTCGAACTGCTTGGTCTTGGGCCCGGTGGTGACCCAGCCGGAACGCAGCGCGTCGACCACTTCGTTGATTTCTTCTTCGCCGATGTCGGGCAGGGCGAAGGGTAGGAATTTCTGTTCGCTCATAATCTCTAGCCTTGTTGCTCTGCGGCGGCCCACGCCTCGCGAAGGCCCCCGCTGTCATGTCTTGTCTTGCGTCGGTGTCGTCAGCGCGGTGCCGCGTAAATCTCGATGCGCTCCTTGCCGCTGCCGACGTTCTTGCGCTTGAGGCGCAGCACGCCCACCTCGCCGGTGCGCTCCAGGTGCGTGCCGCCGCACGGCACGCGGCCGAAGCCTTCGACTTCCCAGTAGCGGCGCTCGGCCGCCTCGTCGGAGAAGGCGCTGACGATGGGGGCGTCGGCGTCGATCACGGCCTGCGCCTCGCGCATCAGCTCGGGCAGCAGCGGCGTCAACGGCTCGTGCCAGGTGAAGTCGATGCGCGCCTTGTCTTCGCCGATGTGCGCGCCGATCTTGCCGATGGCGGGCAGACGTTGCGTCACCAGTTCCAGCACGATCTCGGCGGCGAAGTGCAGCCGCATCAGGGCGTAGCGGCGCGGCCAGTCGATCTCCACCGTCACCGTGTCGCCCTCCTCCAGCACGTGCCCCGGCGGCAGGGTGTAGACCAGGTCCCGCCCCTGCCAGCGCGCCGCCAGCACGCGGTAGCCGCCGATGGTGCCGGTGTCGCTCTCCTGCCCGCCCGATTCGGCGAAGTACAGCGTCGCCTCGAGCACCACGTCGAGCCCGTCGACGCGCGCGACGCGGGTGATCAGCGCCGTGCGATAGGGCTCCCGCCAGAACACCTTGTCAGTCATCGTCGCCTCCTTCCCGGCCCTGACCCTGGCCGCTGCCGCGCCAAACCATGCCTGGCGTAGCCCGTAGCATGGGTGGAGGCGTTCCCGCCGCACCCCGTCATTCCCGTTGTATCGCCGAGGTGATGGGTTGCGCTGCGCTGCCCCCATCCTACTCATCGACCCGACTCCCGTTACCAGCGTTCCGCCAGCCGCTTGCCCCAGCGCTGCGTCGGCAGCTCGACCCAGCGGTTGATCGCCACCGCCAGCCACCAGGTGACGAACAGCGCCGCCAGCACCAGCAGCCACCACGGCAGGCCCAGCCGCGCCAGCGCCGTCATCGTCACGTAGCCGGCGATGGAGTGGCACACGTACCAGGCGTAGCTGACCGCGCCGACGCGCGCCAGTAGCCGGCTGCGCCACCACGCCGGGCGCAGCACACCGGACGCGAACAGAATGACGCCGACGCCGTAGCTCAGGTAGAGCGCCAGCGAGTGCCAGCCGGTGAACCAGACGAACAGCGCCAGCATCAGCGTCGCCATGATGGCCGTTTCACGCCGCGAGGCCTGGCCGGTCAGCCAGAAATAGCACCAGCTGCCGGCGAACATCAGCGGAAAGTAGCACACCACCGGAGCCAGATAATACTGCGCGGCGTGCCACGCCGTCCCCCATGCCGGTCCGCGGCACAGCAAGGCCAGGATCGGCAGCAGCAGCCAGATCGCCCCCTTCAGGCGGCGGCGCGTCAGCGCGAACGCACTGCCCAGCAGCGCGTAGAACCACAGCTCGACCTTCAGCGTCCACATCACCGGGTCGATGTTGCGCCCGCCCAGCATGTCCTGGAAGGCGATGCTGGCGTGCCCTAGCACGTCGCGCCCGCTCACCGCGAACGGGGCGTCGCCCAGCCGGCTCGCCAGCCACAGCGCCAGCACGGTGACGGCGAGGCCGGCCCAGTAGGTCGGGTAGATGCGCGTGAGCCGCGTCACGGCGAAGCGCGCCGCATCCTGCCGACCCAGCGACAGCGGGATCAACAGCCCCGAGAGCAGCAAAAACAGCCCGACGCCGACCGCGCCCAGGTTGACCGGCAGCGCCAGCGAGGCGCCGGGGTAGCCGGCGAGCGGCGCGAGATCGAGGATCTGGCCGACGCGCTCGCGGCTGAACCAGAAGATCTGGGTGTAATGAAACAGCACCACGGCGAGCATCGCCAGGCCGCGCAGGGCGTCGGCGAAGTCGAAGCGGACGTGCGGCTGGCTCATGGCGGACCTCAGCGGCAGGCGGCGAGGAAGCGCCGCGCCAGCACGGCGTAATCGTGCTGGGCCAGCACGTGCGCGCGGCCCGCCTCGCCCATGCGCTGGCGCTCGGCCGCCGGCAGCGCCAGCATGCGCCGCACCGCGTCGGCGATGGCGCCCGGGTCTTCGGCGCCGACGCTGATGCCGGCGCCGGCCTCGCGCACCAGGTCGTTGCCGGCCTCGACCGAGTGGATCACCGGCTTGCCGGCCATCAGGTAGTCGAACAGCTTGTTGGGGTTGATGCCGAAACGGTAGATCGGCAGGCGGCGCCAGCCGATGAACAGCGCGTCGCAGCGGGCCAGGAAGGCCGGCACCGCGCGTTTCGGAATCGCCGACAGGAAGTGGACGTTGGCCAGCCCCAGCTCGGCCGCGCGCGCCTGCAGCGCCGCCTTGTCCGGGCCGTCGCCCACCAGCACGAAGCTGACCTTGTCCTGTTGCAGCAATGAAGCCGCCTCGAGCAGGAAATCGAGCGCGTTGGCCAGGCCGTGGCCGCCGGCGTAGCCGACGATGAAGCGGCCTTGCTCCTTCAGTCCGGCCAGGGCCTGGACATGCCCGGCCGGCAGCGGCGCAGGCTCACCCTGCCACTCGGCGACGTCGACGCCGTTGGGCACCACCGCGTACTTGGCCGGGTCCATGCCGTGCTCGACCATGTAGTCGCGCGCGCACGGCAGCATCGAGATCACGGTGTCGGCCTTTTTATAGCCGAAGTCCTCGGCCCACTGCAGCAGGCGGATGAACGGGTGCTTGGGCGACATGCCGCCCACCTCGACCGGCGTCAGCGGCCACAGGTCGTGCACCTCGTACGCCAGGCGCGCGCCGGTCTTGCGGGCGATCCACGCCGCCGGCACGGTGTCGAGCGGATAGGTGGACGAGGCGATCACGAGGTCCGGCTGCCAGTCCTTCAGGTAGCGCCCGGACAGCCCCATCAGCCGGCCGAGGAAGCGGAAGATGTTGATCACGCGCTTGAGGCCGTTGCCCTCGTAAGGCGGCGTCTTGCACCAGGTGTAGCGGATGCCGTCGATGTCCTCGTCGCGGTAGGCTTCGGCCAACGTCGGGTTGTGCTGGCGCAGGTGCGAGTAGTCCGCCGCGACCAGGTTGACCTCGTGCCCGGCCCGGACCCATTCGCGCGCCAGGTAGTAGGGGCGGAATTCCATGCCGTGCTTCGGGCTGCCGGCGTAATGGTTGATGTAGAGAATGCGCACGGTCGGTTTCAGTCGGTTGGATGGCGGCGGCGGAAGGCGCGCTCCATGGCGTTCCAGTCCATGCTGGTGAACACCACGCCAGCGACACCCCAGCTCACCAGGTTGAACAGCACGTCGGCCGGGGTCGGCAGCTTGGCGTAACCCAGCATCAGCATGGTCAGGCTGAACAGCGCCAGCGGCAGGCCGCGCCAGAGCAGGCCCAGACGCAGCGCGAACGCCCACTTGCCGCGCGCACGCTCGTGGCGCCAGCCGGCGAAATCGTCGGCCATCCAGGCGGCGAGCTTGCGGCGGAACAGCCACATCGGCGCGATCAGCATCAGCATCGCCGCCAGGCAATAGGCCGCCCACAGCAGCGGGCGGAAGGTATGCTGCTGCAGGCCGTAGAGCAGGCTGCCCAGCGGCAGGCCGAACAGCAACAGGGTCGGCCCCAGCGCCAGCGCGTGCAGGCGGTCGAGCAACTGGCGGTAGCGCTTCATGCCGCACCCCCGGCCAGCTCGCGGTAGAGCGCCACCAGCTTGTCGCCCTCGGCGGCCCAGCTGTAGCGCGCCAGCACCGCCGCCTTGCCGGCCTCGCCCATGGCGTGGGCGCGCTCGTCGTCGGCCAGCAGCAGGTTGATGGCGCTGGCGATGGCGGCGGCGTCGTTCGGGTCGACCAAGAGACCGCAGCCGGCGCCGTCGACGATGTCGCGCCACAGCGGGAAATCGCTGGCGATCACCGGCAGGCCGGCGGCCATGTACTCGAACAGCTTGATCGGCAGCGACTCGACGTAGCTCGGCGTCGGCAGCAGCGTCACCAGGCCGACCTTGCTCGCCGCCAGCACCTCGGCCACGCCGGCGCGGTCGAGCACGCCCAGATCGTTGACGCGCGCCCAGCCCGGCTGCTGCTGCAACTCGGCCTTGAGTTCGGTCTCGCTCCACAGCCCGGCCAGGTTGAGACGGGTGGCGGTGGACGGCAGCGCCGCGATGATCGGCGCGATGCCGCGCGTGCGGCTGATGCCGCCGAGGTAGCACACCTCGTTGCGGCGCGCCTCCCACGGCGTGTCGCGCACCAGCTCGGCCAGGATCGGGTAGTTGCAGACGTCGATGGCGCGCGCGCCGAGCGCAGCGAAGCGGCGCCGGATCAGCGGCGTGGCGGCGACGATGGCGTCGAAGCGGCGCGCGGCGTAGTGCTCCAGCAGTTCCACCCCCTTCGACACCAAGGGCCGCGCCGCGCCGGGAATCCAGTGCTTGGCCAGCACCTGGCGCGGCACGTCCTCGTGCACGTCGTACACCACCTTGATGCCGGCGCGGCGCAGCTTGAGCGCGGCCGGGATCAGCTCGGGGTCGTGGAAGTGCGTCACCTCGGGCTTGAGCGCCAGCGCGGCGCGGTAGACGCGTTCCACGGTGCCGGTCATGCGCGCCAGGCGTCCGCCGCTCTTGGGGCCGACGTCGTGGATGCGCACGCCGTCGCGGATTTCCTCGCCCAGTCCGTCGGCCACGATCAGCGTGACGTCGTGGCCGGCGCGCGCCAGCGTGGCGCACTCCTTGACGAAGATGCGGATGTCGTAGCGCGGGTGGGCGCTGGTGAGATGGCAGACTCTCATCGGGTTCCCAGCAAATCGTGATAGATCGCCGCAAAGCGGCGCATATTGTCCTGGTGCAGGCCCTTGGCGGCGATCAGGCGGCGGTTGAGCGCCGCCGCCTCCGCCAGCGCGGCATCGTCACTGGCGCGGCGCAGCGTGGCCTTGAGGGCATCGCCTAGGCGTGCCACGTCTTCCACGATGGCGCCGTTGACGCCGTCGAGCACCCACTCCAGGTTGGCCGGCAGGTTGGACAGCATGGGCAGGCAGCCGTGCCCCATCGCCTCCAAGAGGCTGATGCTGGTGGCGTCCGACTCCGGCACGCTGACGAACACGCGCGCCGCGCGGTAGAGCCCGGCCAGCACCGGCGCCGGCACGAAGCCGGTGAAGTGGACGCGGCGCAGGCCGAGGCTTTCGGCCAACCCTTTCAGGCAGTCGCTCTGTTCGCCGCTGGCGGCCACGGTCAGCGTCCAGTCGTCCCAGGCCGGGTCGGCCTCGACCTCGGCCCAGCCCTTGAGGATGGCGTCGACGCGGTAGAGCTTCTTGTGCAGCCGGCACGACAGCACGTTCTTCGGCTTGGCGGCCAGATCGGGCGCCTCCGGCAGCGCGTCCATGCCGAAGTTCAGCACGTCGAGGCGTTGCACCGGCGCCAGGGTGCGGATCACCGCCGCCATGTGCAGCGAATCGGAGGTCACCGCGTCCGCCGCCGCCAGGTTGGCCGCCACCATCGCCTTCATCAGCCGGTTCTGCTGCGGCAGCAGCAGCACGTCCGAGCCCCAGGTGGTCAGCACCCAGCGCACGTCCTTGCCGGCCAGGGCGCGGCGCGCGTGCCAGGCCACGCTGTTGGCCTGGTGCACGTGCACGATGTCGGGGCGTAGCTCGTCGATCAACGCGGCGATGCGCCGCGCCGTCGCCAGCGCCTTGAGGCTGAAATCCACGGCGAGCACCTGCCCCAGGTTGGCCGGACGGTAGTGCTCGGGCAGCTCGCCGCTGGTGACGAGGTGCACCTCGGCCACGTGCGGTGCGATGCCGGCGAGGTAGCGGAAGGTGTGCACCGAGGCCGAGCCGATCAGCAGCAGCTTCATGCGGCGGTTTCCTTGAGGTAAGCGGCGAGCGCCGCCGCCAGCCGCGCGAGCCGGGCGTCGAGCGCGGCGTCGCAGGCGATGGCGATGTTCATCGGCAGGTTCAGCACCGTGGCGGCGAGGCGCTCGCCCTCGGGCGCGCTGCCGGCGAGGTAGCCGTGGCGGAACGAGCCCGCCGGGTGGATCACGTCGTCGAACCACACGCCGATGGCGAGCCCGCATGCCGCGCTCAGGCGCCGCGCCAGCGCCGCCTTGTCGGCCACCGGCTGCGGCAGCGCGAACGGGTAGCGCACCCAGTGCGCGCCGGGCGCGCCCGGCCACAGCGTCAGGCCGGGCACGGCGGACAGCGCGGCGCGGTAGTGTTCGGCCAACCTTTGCTTGTGCCGCAGCAGCGCCGGCAGCGCCGCCAGTTGCGGCAGCAGCAAGGCCGCCGACAGCGTCGGCAGCGCGCGCGGCGGGTGCGCCACACCGTCGGCCACCTCGGCGTCGGACGAGCGGTAGATGAGCCCCACGCGGCGCGCCAGGGCCAGCCAGACGCGCCCGGCCAGCGCGCAGCGCGCCGCCAGCAGATGGCCGGTCAAGGTGGCCAGCAGGCGCAGCTGATCCAGCGCGCCGAGCTCGACCGGCGGTTCTTCCGCCGCCAGGCCCTCCGGCAGCAAGGCGAAGCCGCCGATGCCGCCGCTCAGGTTCTTGGAGTATTCGAAGCTGAAGAAGGCGCCGTCGTGGTACGTCCCCAGCCATTGCCCGTCGCACTGCGAGGCGAAGCCGTGCGCGGCGTCGTCGAGGAAGACCACGCGCGGGTGGCGCAGGCGCAGCGCGTCCGGCACGCGGCAGGCCGGGCCGAAATTGTGCGGCACGATCACCGCGCGCGTGGCCGGGCCGATGGCGGCGTCGAGCCGGCTCCAGTCGAAGCCCAGCGTGGCGGCCGAGACGTCGAGCCAGCGTATCGTGGCGCCCAGCGCCGGGATCTGGTTCGGCACCACCACGCAGGTGTAGGCCGGCACGATCACCTCGTCGCCGGCACCGACGCCGTGCGCGCGCAGCAGCAGCGCCAGCGCGGCACGGCCGGTGTCGGTCAGCACGATGCGCCGCGCATCGACGCCGAACAGCCGCGCCAGTTCGTCGCGCAGGCGGCGGCGCAGCGCGGCGCGGCCGGCCACCAGGCGCGGCAGCGCGGCCAGCAGCATGGGGAGCGTCAGCGAGTTGGCGGTCAGCACAGCCGGCGCACCTGTTTCGCCGGCGCCCCGGCGTAGAGCCAGCCCGACTCGAGCCGGCCCTTGGCCACCGAGCCCGCCGCCAGCACCACGTTGTCGCCGATCTCGCAGCCGGGCAGCACGATGCAGCCGGCGCCGATGAACACGTTGTCGCCGACGCGGATGTCGCCGTCGACGTGGCACTCGGTGAACGGCGTCACCGGCACGTCGGCCGGAATGCCGTTGGAGTGGCAGAAGAACAGGCTGCGCGGCCCCACCGCGACGTTGTGGCCGAAATACAGGTGATGGTCGCCGATCAGCAGGTAGAAGTACGGCGCGAGGTGGCTGTCGGCGCCCAGCGTGAGCCGGCCGTGCAGGCCGATCAGGGCGTCGCCGCGCCAGTACAGCAGCGCGTTCTTGCCCAGCGACAGCGCGTTCCAGCGCGTCACCCGCGCGCTCGGGTGCACGCGCGCCCCGGGCGCGAGGCGCGCCCCGCGCAGCAGCGGCCACAGCCGGTACAGGCGCAGCAGCAATCGTTCAAGCACCATGGGTCTCCAGGCGGCGCAACAGGCGGAAGATCCACGCCACGTAGGCCGCGAAATACAGCGACATCACCCCGGACATCACCTTGAACGCCAGCAGGGCGTCGCGGCTGGCGACGAACACCGCGGCGAACGCCGCCATGTTCACCACCACGCCAGCCAGCACGAACAGGAAGGAGGCGCGCTGGCGTCCGATCACCATCGGCACCATGAAGCACGGTCCGGCGACGAAGGCCGCCGCGAGGTACGGCACCAGCGTCGCCGCGATCACCCCGGCCTCGCGCCAGCCGGGGCCGAACACCCAGCCGAACAGCGGCTCGGCCGCCACCAGCAACAGCCCGAACGGCAGCAGCGCGGCGCCGGCCAGCACTGCCAGCGCGCGCGCCAGCAGCGGCGTCATGGCGCGGCCGTGAGCGTGCGCCTCGGCCAGGTCGCGGAAGATCACCTGCGACACCGCCTGCCCCAGCAACGCCGCCGGCAGCTTCAGCACGCGCAGCACCAGCGCGTACTGGCCGACCACGGCGTGCCCGGCGAGCGAGGTCAGCAGGGCCAGCATCAGCGAATCCTGGAACGCCACCACGAAGGCGTGCGGGGTGTTGATCTTGGGAAACTCGGCGTAGCGCCGCGCCAGCGCGGCGAGCTCGGCGCGGCGATGGCCGCGCAGCCAGGTCAGACGCGTGGCGAGATCGGCGCGCGCCTGCGCCAGCAGCGCCAGCGCCTGCCCCGCCAGCGAGCCGGCGATGAGACCGGCAAAGCCCAGCCCGGCCCAGCCGGCGCCCAGCTGCGCCAGGGTCACCCCGAGCGATTGCATCACCCGGCCCTGGGCGTTGGCGGGGTAGCGGCGCTGACGGTTGTTCCAGCTGGTCCAGGCCTGCAGGCTGCCCGCCAGCCACACCCCGCCCGGCAACACCAGCAGCCACGGCGCCAGCGCCGGCGCGCCGAGCGTGGCGGCGATCCAGCCGTGCGCCGGCAGCAGCAGCGCGGTGAGCACCAGCAGCAGCGCCAGGTTGATCGCCAGCGCCAGCGTCATCAGGCGCTCGGCGTCGCGCTCGTCCTTGGGCAGCACGATGGCCATGTCGTAGCGCGCGGTGGCGATCACCGCCAGGTTGGAGAGCCAGGCGGAAAACACCGCCAGCAGGCCGAAATCGTCCGGGCTGTAGAGCCGCGTCAACAGCGGCGCGAACACCAGCGGCAACAGCTGCGCCAGCGCCGCGCCGCCGGTCAGCGTCGCCACGTTGCGGGCGAAGCCGCCGGCCACCAGCCGTTGTACGGCGCCTTTCAGCATCGCTCGGCAGCGCTCAAGCCAGCGCCTTCTTCACGGCGGCGACGATGGCATCCTGCGTGGCGTCGTCGAGGAAGGGGTGCATCGGCAGGCTCATGACGCGCTGCCCGGCCGCTTCGGCCACGGGGAAGCTGCCCACGCCCTGGCCGAGCGCGGCGAAGGCCGGCTGCAGGTGCAGCGGGATCGGGTAATGCACCGCGGTGGGCACGCCCAGCTCCTTGAGCGTGGCCGCCACCGCGTCGCGCCGGTCCACCTCGATGGTGTACTGGGCGTGCACGCTGGTGCAGCCGTCGGCCAACCTGGGCACGCGTGCGACGTCCTTGAGCAGTTCGGAGTAGCGCGCGCCGATGCGCTCGCGGGCCGCGACCTCGTCGGCGAAGCTCGGCAGCTTGGCCAGCAGCACCGCGGCCTGGAGCGTGTCGAGGCGGCCGTTGAGGCCGATCACCGGGTGGTGGTAGCGGCGGTCCTGGCCGTGCACGCGGATCTCTCGCATCTTTTTCGCCAGCGCGTCGTCGTCGGTGAAGCAGGCGCCGCCGTCGCCGTAGCAGCCCAAGGGCTTACTCGGGAAGAAGCTGGTGCAGCCGATGGTCGACAGCGCGCCGGATTTTTTGCCCTTGTACGTCGCGCCGAAGCTCTGCGCGCCGTCCTCGATCACGGCAATGCCGTGCTGCACGGCGATGGCGTTGATGGCGTCGAAGTCGGCGCACTGGCCATAGAGGCTCACCGGCATGATGGCGCGCGTCTTCGGCGTGATCGCCGCCTCGATCCTGGCCGGGTCGAGGTTGTAGCTGTCCGGGTCGATGTCGACGAACACCGGCGTGGCACCGAGCAGCGCGATCATCTCGCCGGTGGCGATGAAGGTGAACGGCGTGGTGATCACCTCGTCGCCGGCCTGGATGCCCAGCGCCATCAGCGCGATCAACAGCGCGGTGGTGCCGTCGGCCACGCCGACGCAATGCTTGACGCCGACGTAGGCGGCGAGCTCGCGCTCCAGCTCGGCCACTTCCGGCCCCATGATGTACTGGCCGTGGTCGAGCACGGCGTGGATACGCGCGTCGATATCGGCCTTGAGGTGCTGGTACTGCGCTTTCAGGTCAATGAACGGAATGCTCATCGGAATCGTTCCTCGGGCTTCGGCCAACGTTGGCCGAAGCCTTGCTGGGGATCAGAACGGCGTGCAGTGGTTGCCGCCGATGTCGTAGTTGGTGCCGCAGGCCGGGCAGGCGTGCTCGCCGATCATGTCCGACAGGCGCTCGCCGCAGGCGCACATCCAGCCCATGCGGTAGGCCGGGGCGCCGACCATCAGGGCGTAGGCCGGCACGTCGTGCGTCACCACCGCGCCGGCGCCGATGAAGGCGTACTCGCCGATGGTGTGGCCGCACACGACGGTGGCGTTGGCGCCGATGGTGGCGCCCTTCTTCACCACGGTGCGGCGGTATTCGTGCTTGCGGCTGACGTGGCTGCGCGGGTTGTTGACGTTGGTGAACACCATGGAGGGGCCGCAGAACACGTCGTCCTCCAGCGTCACCGCGTCGTAGATCGACACGTTGTTCTGCACCTTGACGTTGTTGCCGATGATGACGTCGTTGCCGACAAACACGTTCTGGCCGAACGAGCAGCGCTCGCCGATCACCGCGCCGGCGCAGATGTGCGCCCAGTGCCAGATGCGGGTGCCGGCGCCGATGGTGGCGCCGTCGTCGACGATGGAAGTGGGGTGAACGAGATAGGTCATGCGGGTGCCCTCACGCAATCAGAAAAACAGGAAAAAACCGTCGACGAAAAACACCAGGCCAAGCAGGGCCACCGGCAGCGCGGCGAGCCAGACGGCCTTTTTCTTGAACAGGCCGGCGATCGAGGAGATCAGGATCGCCACCTGCAGGAAGATCACCGCCATGCCGAACGGTTTGCCCTGGCGCTGCGCGCTGTCGCGCTCGGCCTCCAGGGTGCGCGCCTTCTGCTCGATGTCCTTGCGCTCCTGGTTGTAGCGCGCGGCGCGCTCGGCGGCCTGCTGCAGCGTTTTGGCGTAGCGCTCGCGCACCGTCGGCTCGACCTGCGGCGGCAGGTTGTCCAGCGCCAGCTGCAGCCGGTCGCGCTCCATCTCGTAGAGGTTGCTCTTGATGCTCTTGGCCTGGTAATAGGCCCACTGGTCAGAGGCCTGGGCCTGGGTGATGACGCTGCGCGTGGAGAAACTGCCGCCCTTGAAGGTGGACAGCGTGGCGCACACCGCCAGGATGACGGTGGTCAGCGCCAGATAATTGAGCCAGGGTTCTTTCTTTTCGTCCGCCATGATGTTGCTTCGGATAACACGGTGAAAACGGGAACGGCCCGCCGGCGGCGGGCCACGGGAATCAGTAGTCGAGCGGCAGGCTGACGCGACGGCCGTCGCGCGCCGACAGATACATCGCGATCAGCAATTCCAGCGACTTCAGGCCCTCGCGCCCGTCGGTCTCCGGATCGGCCTTGCCCTGCATCACGTTGATCACGTTGTCGTAGTAGAGCGGGTGGCCGAAGCCGTACACGCTGGTGGTGGCGTAGCTGGCGCTCTGGATCTCGTCGTCCATCGGATGCGGCTCGGCGAACTCCCAGTGCTGCACCTCGTTCACCGCCACGCCGCCGACGCGCACCGTGCCCTTCTCGCCGATGATGGTGATCGAGCCTTCCAGGTTCTTGGGGTAGGTCAGCATCGTCACGTTCATGCTGCCCAGCGCGCCCGAGCGCCACTTGACGCTGACGGTGCCGGTGTCCTCCACCTCGATGTTGCGCGCCAGCGTCGCGGTGTAGGCCTGCACGCTCTCCACCGGGCCGATCAGCCAGTCCAGCAGGTCGACGTAGTGGCTGGCCTGGTTCATGAAGGCGCCGCCGTCGAACTCCCAGGTGCCGCGCCAGGCGGCCGAGTCGTAGTACTCCTGCGGCCGGGTCCAGAACACGTTGACGTTGACCATGTAGAGGCGGCCGAAGCGCTTCTCTTCCATGGCGCGCTTCAACAGCTGCAGCGTGGCGTTGCGGCGGTTCTGCTTGACCACGAACAGGCGGCGTCCGGCGCGGTCGGAGGCCTTCACCATGGCCAGGCCGTCCTCCCAGCGCGTCGCCATCGGCTTCTCGGTCATGACGTGGAAGCCGGCCTCGGAGCACTCGATGCTCTGCGCCGGATGCAGCCCGGACGGGCTGGTCAGGATCACGATGTCGGCCCGGGTCTCGGCCAGCAGCGCGGCCAGGCTGGCGTGGCCGCGCGCGCCGGTGCGCGCCACCGCGGCGGCCAGCGCCGCCGGGTCGATGTCGCACACGTCGGTCAATTCGGCGCGCTCGGCGTGCTTCTCCAGCGCGGCAAAGTGGTTCTGGGCGATGCGGCCGCAACCGACCAGCGCGAAGCGGATCTTGCGGTCGGTGATCGGGGCCTGATGGGCAGCTTGCATGGTGTTCTGGTCTTTCTGGAAAAGGCAAAGGGCGGCCAGGGCCGCCCACATCGATCCGGTGGCGTGACAGGCCGGCCAACGCCGCCCCGCCACACCGGCGTCATTATACGCCAGCCGTTGGACTCCGAGCCTGTTTCAGTAGGCGAGCGAGCCAAGGCAGGTTGAGCGCCGCCAGCGCACAGGAACCGGAATGTACACACAGTACATGAGGATTCCTGATCGCTGAGCGAATCAAAGATTCGCACGCAGTACTGCCGGCGTTCAAGATGCGCAGGCGCAGCCGGCTAATGAAATGGGCACTCAAATCAGCAGGCGGTTGTCGCTGTGCTGATTGGTCGACTTGAGCCGGCTGACGAACTCCGGAAATTCGAGCCCGAAGCGCGCTTCCAGTTCCTCGGCGCGTTTTTTCAGGCCCTCGAAACGCGTCAGCGCCGGCGAACCGGCGAAGGCCATCACCGCCACGTTGCCGTGACTGGCCGAGGGCAGCTCCAGCACCCGCCCTTCGAACACCCCGAGCAGGCGCTCCACGAACTGGTGGTAGCGCTTGTCGCCGCTCCACCAGTTGGCGACGAACACGCCGTCCGGCGCCAGCGCGTGCTTGCAGTCCTCGAAGAACGCCTCGGTGGTCAGCGCGTCGACGATCTGCAGCCCGTCGAAACCGTCCACCAGGATGGCGTCGGTCGAGCCGCGGAAGATCTTGACGTAGTCGGCGCCGTCGGCCTCGACGATCTCGAAGCGCTCGCCCTCTTCCGGCAGCTCGAAGAAGGCGCGCGCCACGTTGATCACCTGCGGGTTGATGTCCACCGCCACGCTCTTGGCGTCGCGCAGGTAGAAGTCGATGTAGCGGGCGAACGAGCCGCCGCCCAGGCCGATCTGCAGGATGTGGCGCGGCTCCGGATTGAACAGCAGAAAGCCCATCATGGCGCGGCTGTACGACAGCACCAGCCGCACCGGGTCGTCCACGTCCATCGAGCTTTGCACCGTCTCCGAGCCCAGGTGCAGCGAACGGATGCCGTCCACCTCGGAGATTTCCACCTCCGGCATGGCGTCCACGCCGTCGCGCACGCGGCGGCGGAACGGATGACGCGCTCTACCCGCCACAGGAGGTCTCCTTCGGGCGGGAATCGAGGATGCTGATGGTGCGACGCGGCGCTTCGGCCAACTCGTCGTCGCCCGGCAGCGGCGGATCGCGGAATTCTTCCTTGTCGAAGGCGGTGTCGCCGTCGGCGAACGGCGCGTCCCCGGTCTTGAGCCCGGCGAAGTCGAACAGGCCGGTGTCGGCCAGGTGCGACGGCACCACGTTCTGCAGCGCGCGGAACATGCTCTCCAGGCGGCCCGGGAAGCGCTTGTCCCAGTCGTTGACCATCTCCTTCACCACCTGGCGCTGCAGGTTGGGCTGCGAGCCGCACAGGTTGCACGGGATGATCGGGAACTCGCGCAGCGTGGCGTAGCGCTCCAGGTCCTTCTCGCGGCAGTACGCCAGCGGGCGGATCACCATGTGCTTGCCGTCGTCGCTCACCAGCTTGGGCGGCATCGACTTCAGCTTGCCGCCGTAGAACATGTTGAGGAACAAGGTATGCAGCATGTCGTCGCGATGGTGGCCGAGCGCGATCTTGGTCGCCCCCAGCTCGTCGGCCACGCGGTACAGAATGCCGCGGCGCAGGCGCGAGCACAGGCTGCAGGTGGTCTTGCCCTCGGGGATCACGCGCTTGACGATGGAGTAGGTATCTTCCTCGACGATGCGGTACTCGACGCCGATCGACGTCAGGTACGCCGGCAGCACGTGTTCGGGAAAGCCCGGCTGCTTCTGGTCGAGGTTGACGGCGACGATGGAGAAATCGATCGGCGCCGACTTCTGCAGCCCGAGCAGGATGTCGAGCAGGGCGAAGCTGTCCTTGCCGCCGGACAGGCAGACCATGACGCGGTCGCCCTGCTCGATCATGTTGAAATCGTTGATGGCGTCGCCGACGTGGTGGCGCAGCCGCTTGGCCAGCTTGTTGGCCTCGAACAGCGCCTTCTGCGCCTTGGCATCGAGGGTTTGGATATCGGACATGGAAGGAACAGCTAAGAAATTGAAAAACAGGCGATTTTAGCGCGAATCGGGGGCGCCTGTCATGGCCGACACTACAACACCACGCTCCTGCCGCCATCCACCGCCAGCACCTGGCCGGTGACGTAAGCGGCGTCGAACAGCAGGAACTGCACGGCGCGCGCGATGTCCTCCGGCGTGCCGATGCGCGCCAGCGGAATGCTCGCCTCGATGCGGCGCTTGTGCTCCTCGTCGAAGAACGACTCGCCCTCCGGCCAGAGGTTGCTGCCCGGCGCCACGCCGTTGACGCGCACCTCGGGCGCCAGCTCGATCGCCAGGCTGCGGATCAGCTGGGCATGGCCGGCCTTGGCCAGGTTGTACACCACGTGCGACTTCATCGGCCGCTCGGCGTGGATATCGACGATGCCGACGATGGCGCCGCCGCTCGCTTTCAGATGCGGCGCGGCGGCCTGCGCCAGAAACAGCGGCGCCTTCAGGTTGCTGCCCATCAGGTCGTACCACACCGCCTCGTCGATATGGCCGATGCCGGAGGGGAAGAAGCTGGAGGCGTTGTTGACCAGCCCGTCGAGCCGGCCGAACGCCTCGAGCGCGGTCTCCACCAGGCGCGGCAGTCCGGCGATGTCGTGCAGGTCGGCCTGCACCAGCACCACCGAACCGCGCCGCACCCCGTTCAGCTCCAGGGCCAGGCTTTCCGCCTCGGCGCGCGAACCGCGGTAATGCAACACCAGCCGCGAGCCCCCCGCGTGCAGATGACGGGCGATGCCCGCTCCCACCCGGCGCGCGCCGCCGGTAATCAGCACCACCTTGCCCTCGCCCATCGCCCCTCTCCCCTTGTCTGTCGCGTCGCCGCCCATCCCGCCCCTTTCCGGCACGGCGGAATTGGCCGACAATTCGCCCAATTCTACCGCAAGCCACGCCATGACCCAGTTACCCGCCCCCGACGCCGCCGCCCTGGCCGTCAGCCAAGAGCTCTCCCGCCACATCGCCGCCGAGATCGCCGCCCACGACGGCTGGATACCGTTCTCGCGCTACATGGAACTGGCACTGTACGCCCCCGGCCTCGGCTACTACAGCGCCGGCAGCCGCAAGTTCGGCGCCGCCGGCGACTTCGTCACCGCGCCCGAGCTGTCGCCCTACTTCGGCCGCACCCTGGCGCGCCAGCTGGCCGAGCTGCTGCCGCAGACCGGCGGCACGCTCTACGAATTCGGCGCCGGCACCGGCCGTCTCGCCGTCGACATTCTCACCGAGCTGGAAGCGCTCGGCCAACTGCCCGCCCGTTACGCCATCATCGACCTCTCCGCCGACCTGGTCGAGCGCCAGCGGCAAACGTTGGCCGAAGCCCTGCCGCACCTCGCCGGGCGCGTGGAATGGCTGAGCGAGCTGCCGGAACAGTTCGACGGCGTCCTCATCGGCAACGAAGTGCTCGACGCCATGCCCTGCGAGCTGCTGCACTGGACCCCGACGCCGCAACGGCGCGGTGTCACCGTGCGCGACGGCGCCTTCGCCTGGGAAGACCGCCCCATCGCCGATCCCCGCCTCGCCACCGTGGCCGCCGCGCTGCCCCCCGAGGCGGCCGGCTACCTGTCGGAAGTCAGCCTGGCCAACCGCGCCTTCATCGCCACCCTGGCCGCGCGCCTGGTCCGCGGCGCCATCCTCCTGATCGACTATGGCTTCCCCGAACGCGAGTACTACCACCCGCAGCGCCACATGGGCACCCTGATCGGCCACTACCGCCACCACACCGTGGACGACCCGTTCTACCTGCCCGGCCTGATGGACCTCACCTGCCACGTCGACTTCACCGCCGTGGCGCTGGCCGGCACCGACGCCGGGCTCGACCTGATCGGCTACACCACGCAGGCGCAGTTCCTGGTCAACGCCGGCATCACCGCGCTGCTGCAACAGCTCGATCCGGACGACGTCGCCCGCTACGCCCCGCGCGTCGCGGCGGTGCAGAAGCTGCTCTCGCCCAACGAGATGGGCGAACTGTTCAAGGTGATCGGCTTCGGCAAGGGCGTGAGCATCGACTGGATCGGCCTCACCGAGGGCGACCGCTGCCACGCCCTGTAAGAACCCGCCCCCGATCTGTCGCGAGCGGCCTCTGCGGGGTGAAAAGCAGCACAGGGACCGGAACGGACACAGGGTCCATGAGGATTCCCGATCGCTGAGCCAATCGAAGATTGGCACGCAGTGCACATGAGCCCCGATCAGGGACCGCGCAGCAAGATCGGAGACAGGTTCTAAGCGTTCCGGCAAAAAATACGCCCCAGGTGTTGACAGCCCAAAACAGCCCCGGTATAGTTCGCCCCACTTCGACGCAACAAGCAACGAAGCAGCGTGGCGAATTAGCTCAGTCGGTTAGAGCGACGGAATCATAATCCGCAGGTCCGGGGTTCGAGTCCCTGATTCGCCACCACCAATTAAAGCCTTAGGCCAACTCAAACGAGTTGGCCTTTTGCTTTTCTGCCTTGCGGTAGGCGCCGCGTCGGCATTCAAGCTCCGCATCGATCCATACCGATCCCCGTCCTCGCTTGGCCTGCACAACGCCGTGACGACGCAGAGCGACAGTTCGCGTCTACACTTTCCGCCGCCCCTCCCGGCGCGACGACAGATCAGCCTGCCACGTTGCCGTCTTCCTTCGACGGGTACTCCAGGCCGGCCGCCGGGGCTGCCAATGCAGCCTTCTTACAGACATACGCCTTTTGCCACGACGCAGTTTCTGCCCCGCCGCTTCGCCTCATAAAGCGCGGCGTCGCAGCGATTGTAGATGGCCGTGAAGTCGTCCTCGGCGGCAAGTTCTGCAACACCGATACTGATGGTCACGCGAATTTCTCCGCTCAGCGCTTGAATCGTGCTCTCTTCGACTTCATGGCGCAGGCGCTCGGCCACCTCTTTCGCTTCGGACTCCGGGGTGTTGGGCAACAGAACGGCGAACTCCTCCCCGCCAAGGCGGCCGAGAATGTCGCTGCTCCTGAGCACCTGCTGAAAAACAATGGCGACGCGCTTCAGGGTTTCATCACCACCATAGTGGCCGAAGCTGTCATTGATGCGTTTAAAGTAGTCGAGGTCGATCAGGAACATCGACAGTCGGCCGCCATAGCGCTTGGTCCGACTGAATTCTTTCTCGGCAATCTCCGTAAAGTGGCCACGGCGCATCACTCCCGTCAGTTCATCCGTTGTCGCGATAGATCTTAGCGTGCTGATCGATCTGTCCTCGGCAATGGCGCTGCCAACCCAGCGCCCCAACAAGCGCAGGAATTCGATATCGCTGCGATCAAACGTTCGGCCATATGGTTTCGTAGAGGAAAAATTGACGGTGCCATAGAGTTCGCCGCCGACCCACGTCGGGGTGCCGATATAACACTCCAGTTTGAAGGCATCGAAACAGGGGTGGCCCGCATGCTCGGAATCGCTCATATGGTGGATCGCCACCACATCCGCGCGATTAAGCGTGATCGAACAGTAGGTCTGCGAGAGCTCGTATTCATCGCCGGCCTTCAGGTTGGCAGACGGCGGCGTACAGCAGCTTTCGACACGGTAGCGGCCTCCGTGCACATGGCTGACGATGCCAAATTCAACCCCAAGGTGACGGCACCCAAGTTCCAGGGCTTTCTGCAGTTGCTCTTGCAGAGTATCGCCCGACTGGGTGGCGATATCGTTCAGAATACGCAGGCTGTCGTTGACGAACAGCAATCGGCTGCGGAATTGACGTTGAATGTAAAGCGCACGTGCCAGCAGCGCACCGCCCAGGACCATGGACAGCGAGATGACAGCGGCGAGCAGGCGGTAGCGGAACCAGCGCTGTTCATGCGCGGCGAAAATGTCCTCGACGGGCTGGGTTATCGAGACGACCATCGGATAGTCATCCAGGCGTCGATACGTCACCAGCCGGTCGACCCCATCGATCGAACTCAGTGCTTCGAAGCTCCCTTGCGCAGGCGCACTTGGGCGCAAAAACGGACGATCGGGAGGCACCGCCGTGCCGACAGCCTGGTTATCCAGTTTCCGATTGCTTCCGCGCGCGCGGAAAATGCCGTCCGTTCCGACCAGCCCGATAGAGCCACGTGGGCCGAGGTCGATCGAAGCAAAAAACTGCCCGAAGTAGTCGGGGCTGAGCGAGATGACCAGCACCCCCTCGAAGTGGCCATGCTCCCCCAGGATGGGGCGGGTCACCTGTATGCTGTAGCGGCTGGAGATGCGCCCCTTGACGGGTTTGCTGAGATAAAGCCGGTCCTGGCTGCTGTCACGATGCACCCGGAAATGCTCACGGTCGCTCAGATCGACCGGTTTCGCGTGCGGGTCCAGATTGGAATACGCGAGCTTTCCGTCCGGACCGATGACCGCGACCTGGACCAGCAGTGACTTGGGGTAGGTGGACTGGAGCAACTGGACTTTCCGGTCGAAATCGGATCGGTCGTCAAGCCATGACTGGCGCAGGATCAGCAGCGCTTCGTCAACCTCGTTGAAAGTGCGAACGACGTGTTCCCCGAAGGCCCGGACAAGATTGGCGGACTCGGTCTTGGCATGACGCTCGACATCGGCGTGATTACGGTCTTGTTCCGCGATGAGAACAAACCAGAGCAACGCGACCATGAGCCCCACGATGGCCAGGATCGAAAGCGGGTGGGAGATAGTCCGGGCTGAACTTAATCGAGGTTCATATGGCATTGATAAGCCAGCCAACGAAAAAGAGGGAGAGTCACCTGATTAGACGCCAGATTGCTGCCTCAAACAAGTAGCATGCCTGTGACATCTTGAAGATGATTTCTGAATCTTAGTCGACCAGCCCCCCACCGGGCAATGGCACCCCGCCCCTCTCGGCATCGTCACCGCCTGGCGCGCATTGGCGCCAAGGCACTCGCCCTGTGGTCGGCGCCGCGACGGCGGAGGCGCCCACCAGCGCCCCGCCCTATTTCAGCAGCAGCGACAGCTCCCACGCCGCCTCGCGCAGCGGCTCCAGGTAGCGCTGCGGCAGCTCGTGCCCCGCCGCCCGGCAGGCCGGCACGTGCAGGCAGAGCGTGGCCCGGGCGGCGTCGAGGTCATCGCGGATCGGCACCGACAAGGTACACAGGCCCAGCTCCAACTCCTGGTCGCACCAGGCATAGCCTTGGCTGCGAATCGCTGGCAGCAGCCGCTGCAGGGCCTGGCGCTCGACCACGGTATGCGGGGTGTGGCGCAATCGCGGGGCGTCGAGCAGGGCGTCGCGCGCCGCCGGCTCCAGCTCGCTCAGGATGACGCGCCCCGAAGCGGTGCACGTCATCGGCACCCGCGCCCCCGTGGCGAAGCGGCTGTGGTGGAAGAAATGGCCTGGGGCCTCGGCCAGGCACAGCATCTCGCCCCGGTCGGGCACCAGCAGCATGCAGCTCTCGCCGGTCAGCTCGGCCAGATGATTGAGCACCGCCTGCGCGGCACGCGGCAGCGGGACGGACGCAAACGCGTCGAAACCCAGCGTCAGGATTTTCGGCGTCAGCGCGAAGCGCTTGTCTGCGCTCGGGCGCACGAAACCGAGCTGCTGCAGGGTATACAAACAGCGGGCGACCGACGCGCGCGGTATGCCGGTCTTCTGGCCGATCTCGCTCACCGACAAGGGCGTGCCGCACGGGTCGAAGGCTTGTATCACCGCCAGGCCGCGTTCGAACGGCGTATCGGTATCGTGCATGGCGGGAGGCTCAGGGAAAAAACGGGGCGCGTCCGGACGCGTCGGCCCGGACCGCCCCGGCGCGCTGCCGGCCATTTCGCCTCCCACATCACCAACGGCGGCACGATTCATGGCGTCGCCCAGCTCAACTCGCTCCGGCGCCGCTGTTTCTGGCCTGGACGAAGGCATGGCGGCGGCACTCATCGGTTCTTCTCGAAGTCGGCCAGCAATTTCGTCAGCGCCTGGGACAAGCCGTGCAAGGCGGCGGCGATCTCGCGGTTCTTTATGATGTTCACCGTGCTTTGCTCGGAGGCGGCGCCCAGGCTTTCCATACTCTGCGCGACCTCTGCCGAGGCGCTGGATTGCTGTTGCAGCGAGTTGGCGATGGCCGCGGTGACCGTTTCCAGCCCGGCACTGGTCTGATCGATCTGCTGCAGGCTGTCGACGGTTTGCTGGATGTTGTGCTGCACCCGCTTGATACAGACGCCGACGGCCTGGCGGCCATCGATGATGTGCGCGATTTTCTCTTTCAGGAGTGCGATGGAGGCGCGGATGTTGACGGTGTTGTCGGCGGTGTTTTCGGCCAACTGTCTCACCTCGTCGGCCACCACGGCAAAGCCGCGCCCCTGCTCGCCGGCGCGCGCGGCCTCGATGGCGGCGTTGAGGGCGAGCAGATTGGTCTGCTGGGCGATGCTCTGGATGATGTCGGTGATCGAGCCGATATCCTCCGAAATGCCCTCCAGCTCCTGCACCGCGGCATTGGTCGTTGAGGCGCCACCGGCGGCCTCGTCCATCGCCGACTTCGATTCGTCGATGAAACGGTTGCCCGCCGCCACCAGCGCCCTGCTGCGCTTGGCGTGCGCCGAGCCCTCTTGCGTCATGGCGGAAATTTCTTGGATCGACACCGCCAGCTGCTCCATGGCGGCGGCGATCTGCGCCACCCCTTGCGCGATCTGGGTGTTCTGCTGGTAGAGCTGCTGGGTTTCCGTTTCGATATGGGTCGAGGTGCGGTCGATGCGATGGTTGACCGCCACCACGTCCGACACCACCGCCTGCAGATGGAGCCGGGTGGACTCGAGCGCGGCAAACATGTGCTGGAACTCGCGCGGGCCGCTCGGGACGATGGCCTGATCGAGGCGCCCCTCCCTCCACTGGGCCAGGGCCGCCAGCACGAGACGGCCGGAGCGCCGGGCTTGCCGCAGCGCGTAGAACAGCAGTCCGCCCGCCAGCGTGATGCTCGCCAGATTGAGCGCCAACGCCAGAGAACGATCGAGCCACAGGCCGCCCAGCACGCCCGCCATCATCACCAGCAGCGCCGCCGCCAGCCAGAACGACAGCGCACGGGCCTGCAGCGGCGGCGTGGCCGGAAACGCCGCCGCTCCGCGTTCGAGCGCGCGGTACAACTGCTCGGCCTGCTGCTTTTCCTGCGCGCTCGGCGCCGTGCGCACCGACATGTAGCCGACGTGCCGCCCCTGCTCGTGCAGCGGTGAAACGTGGGCCTTGACCCAGTAGAAGCCACCGTCCTTGCGGCGATTCTTCACCAGGCCCTGCCAGGTCTGGCCGCGCCGGATGGTTGCCCACAGATCGGCGAACGCCTGCACCGGCATGGCGGGGTGCCGGACGATATTGTGGTCCTGGCCCAGCAGCTCCTCCTCGGCGAAGCCGCTGATGCGCATGAACTCCGGGTTGGCGTACAGGATTTTTCCCTGTAGATCGGTTTTCGTCACGATCGGGCAGCGGGGATCGAGCGCCACTTCGTGATCGGTGATCGGCAGATTGTTTCGCATGCTGTACCACTAGGTGTTCGGGGAAAGGACCCGCGCGGGTGCCGTGCCGGCCGGTTCGGATAAGCCGATCCGGCCAGCCGGGTTGGCGACGGCAAAAAACCGGGGGGCTCTGACGAACCACCCGGTTGCGCTTCACCCGCCCGCTTCAGGCGCTGGCGCGTTTACGTTCGACTTCGGTCGTTGGCGCGGCCGCGGTTTCGCCGTTGAGGCGGAAGTCGAAGTCGATCGAGGCGAACGGCTTCTGCAGGCCCTTCCTGTCGATCTCGGCCGCATCAGTAACACGGTTCACCGCCGGCACCAGACCCTCGCGGCTGGCGAAGGCGAAGTCGTCCCACAGGTAGTCGTCACCGTCGATGTTGATCTGCGTGGTCAGCTTGCGGTGGCCGGCGGCGGTCACGAAGAAGTGGATGTGCGCCGGACGGCGGCCGTGGCGGCCGAGCAGGTTCAACAGGCGCTGGGTGGTGCCTTGCGGCGGACAGCCGTACCCCATCGGCATGATGCTGCGGAACTGGTAGCGGCCGTTGGCGTCGGTGACGATGGTGCGGCGCAGGTTGAAGTCCGACTGGCTCTTGTCGAAGAACGAGTAGTTGCCCATCAGGTTGGCATGCCACGCTTCGACCTGGGCGCCCGGCAGCGGCTTGCCGTCGGCGTCGTACACGGTGCCCTGCATGAACAGCACTTCGCCCTGGTCCACCTCGCTGCCGTCGTCCATGCGGGCAAAGCCTTCCGACTTCGGCGCGCCGGCGACGTAGAGCGGGCCTTCGATGGTGCGCGGGGTGCCGCCGGTGAGGCCGGCTTTGGCTTCGGCTTCGTCCATGCGGATGTCGACGAAGCGTTCCAGGCCCAGGCCGGCGGCCAGCAGCCCCAGTTCGTGGGTGGCACCGGCTTCGGCGAAGTACTCCAGGCCTTTCCAGACTTCGCTCGGGCTGAGGTCGAGGTCTTCGATGGCCTTGAACAGGTCGCTGGTCAGGCGCACCGCGATCTGCTGCACGCGCGGGTTGACTTCGCCGGTGGCGGTGTCGACCAGGAAGCTTTTTACCAGGGCGTCGATTTCTGCGTGTGTCATGTCTCTACTCCTCATTTATATCGTCGTGCCAATGCGTTGCGGCATTCCGTTCAACCGGCCGAACGCATTTCACGGCCTTGTCTCGGGCTGAAAGGGTGGGGGTTCGGGGCTTAGCGGTCGTCGTCCCGGATCGACGAGGGGTGGCGGCACAAGGGCGTGACCTCGATCGTCATGTACGGGAACAGCGGCAGGGTCGACACCAGCTGGTGCAGTTCGTCGACGCTCTCGACGTCGAACAGGCTGACGTTGGCGTACTGCCCGGCGACGCGCCACAGGTGGCGCCACTTGCCGGCGCGCTGCAGCGCCTGCGCCTGTTCCTTCTCGACTTGCTTCAGTGCGGCGGCCTCGGCGGCCGGCATCGCGGGCGGCAGATTCACTTCCATCCTTACGTGAAACAGCATGAATTGCTCCTCAATGAGTTGATTCAAAGCCACCAAGAAAACCCAGCGAAGCGGTATCGGCTAGGCGCGCGGCCGCAGACAGTACTCGTCGTACGGCCAGGCCGCGCAACAACGCCGATAGGGTTTTATTGGTGGCGCTAGCGGCGCAGCGTGGCCAGCTTGTCCCTGTCGATCTGGATGCCCAGGCCCGGTCCGGTCGGCACCTGCAGCATGAAGTCGCAGTACTGCAGCGGCTCGACGAGGATTTCCTCGGTCAGCAGCAGCGGGCCGAACAGTTCGGTGCCGAAGGCGAGTTCGCCGAAGGTGGCGAAGACGTGGGCCGAGGCGGCGGTCCCGACCGCGCCTTCCAGCATGGTGCCGCCGTACAGGCCGATGCCGGCGAGCTGGGCGATATCGGCCACCTGCTTGGCCGGGATCAGGCCGCCGGACTGGGCGATCTTGACCGCGAACACATCGGCGTCGGCGTCCTTGGCGAACTCGAAGGCGCTGAGCGGGCCGTGCAGCGCTTCGTCGGCCATCACCGGTACGGCGAACTGGCGCGCCAGGCGGGCCAGCCCGGCGCGGTTCTCGGCGCGCACCGGCTGTTCGATCAGGTCGACGCCGCCGTCCTGCAGCGCGGCGATGCCGTTGACGGCGTCGAGCTCGCTCCAGGCCTGGTTGACGTCGACGCGTACGCTCACCGCGTCGCCCAGGGCTTGCTTGATGGCGAGCACGTGCTTGACGTCGTCGGCCACCGGGCGCAGGCCGATCTTGAGCTTGAAGATGCGGTGGCGGCGCTGCTCGAGCATGCTCTCGGCTTCGGCGATGTCGCGGGCGGTGTCGCCGCTGGCCAGGGTCCAGGCCACCGGCAGCGCGTCGCGCAGACGGCCGCCCAGGAGTTCGGACAGCGGGATGCCGAGGCGGCGCGCCTGGGCGTCCAGCAGCGCGGTTTCCAGCGCGCACTTGGCGAAGCGGTTGCCCTGGATGACCTTGCGCACCCGCGCCATCGCCGCGGCGACGTTGCGCGCCTCCTGACCGATCAGCAGCGGGGCGATGTGCGTGTCGATGTTGACCTTGACGCTCTCGGGACTCTCGTCGCCGTAGTTCAGGCCGCCGATGGTGGTCGCCTCGCCCCAGCCCTCGATCCCGTCTTCGCACTGCACCCGCACCAGCACCAGGGTCTGGGTGTTCATGGTGGCCACCGACAACTTGTGCGGGCGGATGGTGGGCACATCGACCAGGATGGTCTCGATGGATCTGATCATGTCTTTAAAGTATCAATCGCTAAAATTACTAACTGAAACAGCAGCTTATTAGGTTATTTTTTCACCATCCAATACTGTTTTAGCATCAGACCGATACCTGGAAGGTATCCATTTGGCGATCAACCCGTCTGCCCTGCGCTTCCGCCCGCTACCCCGTAGCGGAGCCCGGCGCGGGCCGTTGCGAGGTGCGCCCTGGCTGGAGACGATTGAATACCCGTTGGCGCCGGGGAGCTATCCGGCTACTGGTCAATGGCTATCCGCTTTTTTTGCGGACGACGGCGAAGAGGAGAAGGACAAAGGACGCGCCCGTGCGGCGCGGGCCGCGACGGGGCTACCTCCCGGATGGCATGAACACGCACCGGAAGCGCTCAAGGAGGGGAGGACGACAGGACGGCCCAAAAAAACGGATAGCGAACGCCAAGTAGCCGGATAGCCCCGCCCCCCGATCAGGTATTCAATCGCCGTGGTCTTAGCGTGATTAAAAGACCATCACAAGGCAGGAGGAGAACTGATCATGAGCACGGCAAAAACCCCATCGCAATGGCAAGAATTCATCGGCGGCTGTCTGGACTTCCGACCCACGGAAGGCGTGTACCGGATGGCGCGCGAGATGTTTACCGAACCGGAACTGTTCGAGCTGGAGATGGAATTCATCTTCGAGAAGAACTGGATCTACGCTTGCCACGAAAGCGAAATCCCCAACCCGCACGACTTCATCACCCTGCGCGCCGGCCGCATGCCGATGATCGTGACACGCGACGGCAACGGCGGACTGAACGCCATGATCAACGCCTGTCAGCACCGCGGCGCCACGCTGACGCGCCTGAGCAAGGGTAATCAATCGACCTTCACCTGCCCGTTCCACGCCTGGTGCTACAAGAACGACGGCCGCCTGCTGAAGGTGAAGGCGCCGGGCGAATATTGCGAGGACTTCGACAAGTCCGCGCGCGGCCTGAAAAAGGCGCGCATCGCCAGCTACAAGGGCTTCGTCTTCATCAGTCTGGACGCCAACGGCCGCGACACGCTGGAAGACTACTTGGGCGATGCGCGCGTCTTCTTCGACATGATGGTGGCGCAGTCCCCCACCGGCGAACTGGAAGTGCTGCCGGGCAAATCCACCTACACCTTCGACGGCAACTGGAAGCTGCAGAACGAGAACGGCCTGGACGGCTACCACGTCAGCACCGTGCACTACAACTACGTGGCCACGGTACAACACCGCCAGGGAGCCAACGCGCAAAAGGGCGAGGCCGGCAGCGGCACGCTCGACTACAGCAAGCTCGGCGCCGGCGATGCCGAAACCGACGACGGCTGGTTCTCGTTCCGCAACGGCCACAGCGTGCTGTTCAGCGACATGCCCAACCCGGCGGTGCGCCCCGGCTACGCCAGCGTGATGCCGCGCCTGGTGGAGGAACACGGCCAGGCCAAGGCGGAGTGGATGATGCACCGCCTGCGCAACCTCAACATCTACCCCAGCCTGTTCTTCATGGACCAGATCAGCTCGCAGCTGCGCATCGTGCGCCCGGTGGCCTGGAACAAGACCGAGATCATCAGCCAGTGCATCGGCGTGAAGGGCGAATCGGACCAGGACCGCGAAAACCGCATCCGCCAGTTCGAGGATTTCTTCAACGTCTCCGGCATGGGCACGCCGGACGACCTGGTGGAATTCCGCGAACAGCAACGCGGCTTCCAGGCGCGCCTGGAACACTGGAACGACATCTCGCGCGGCCACCACAAGTGGCTGCAAGGCGCCACGCCAAACAGCGAGCTATTGGGTATCCAGCCGGTGCTGACCGGCACCGAACTGACCCACGAAGGCCTGTACGTCAACCAGCACGGCGCCTGGCGCGAGTTCCTGCTCAAGGGCCTGCAGCAGAAGTGCAACGACAGCAAGGAGATTTGAGCCATGAGCCAACGACAGCACGCCATCGAACAGTTCCTCTACCGCAAGGCCGAGTTGTGCGACGCGCAGGACTGGGACGCCTACCTCGATCTGTTCGACGAGGACAGCGAATTCCACGTGCCGCAGTGGGATTCCGAACACGAGTACACCACCGACCCCAAGCGCGGCATGTCGCTGATCTATTACCGCAACCGCTCCGGCCTGGAAGACCGCGTGTTCCGCCTGCGCACCGGCAAGTCGGCCGCCTCCACGCCGCTGCCGCGCACCCTGCACCAGATCAGCAACGTGCGCATCGACGAGCGTCCGGACGGCCAGCTCGAGGTGAAGGCCAACTGGACCACCTTCTATAGCCGCCACGGCGTCGCCGAGCACTTCTTCGGCCGCGTCACCTACCGGCTGCGCCCCGCGGGCGAGAGCTGGAAGATCGTACGGAAACACGTGCTGCTGCTCAACGACACCATCAATGCGGTGCTGGATTTCTACCACCTGTAAGCGGGAGGACCGTGCCATGAGCCACAAAGTCGCCTTCAGTTTTGCCGACGGCAGAACGCTGTTCTTCGACGTCCGGCCCAACGAAGTCCTGCTCGACGCCGCGCTGCGCAACGGGGTGAACATCCCGCTCGACTGCCGCGAGGGCGTATGCGGCACCTGCCAGGGCCGCTGCGAAGCGGGCCGCTACAGCCAGGACTACGTCGATGAGGAGACCCTGTCGGCGGCGGATCTCGCCGCCCGCAAGGTGCTGACCTGCCAGACGCGGGTACAGTCGGACGCCTCGTTCTACTTCGATTTCGACTCCAGCCTGTGCCACGCCGGCGGCCCCCGCCTGCTTGCGGCCAACGTGAGCGGGGTACGGCAGGTGTCCGAAACCACCGCGATCCTGCACCTGGACGCCAGCTCCTACCCGCAGCAATTGGACTTCCTGCCCGGCCAGTACGCGCGGCTGCAGGTGCCGGGCAGCGGCGCCTGGCGCTCGTACTCGTTCGCCAACCGCCCCAACCCGCGCAACCAGCTGCAGTTCCTGATCCGCCTCTTGCCCAACGGCGCGATGAGCGACTACCTGCGCGAGCGCTGCCAGCCGGGCCAGGCCATCGCGTTCGAAGCCCCGCTGGGCGCCTTCTACCTGCGCCAGGTGGAGCGGCCGCTGGTGATGGTGGCCGGCGGCACCGGGCTATCGGCCTTCCTCGGCATGCTGGACGAGTTGGCCGAACAGGGCGGCTGCGGCCAGCCGGTGCGGCTCTACTACGGCGTGAGCAACGCGCGCGACCTGTGCGAGCTGGAACGGCTGGCGGGCTACGCCGAGCGCATTGCCGATTTCTCGTACCAGATCGTGGTGATGAACCCGTCGCCGGAGTGGTCGGGCAAGACCGGGCTGATCCCCGAGCACCTCGACCGCCGCTGGCTGGCCGCCCGCCCGTTCGACATGTACCTGTGCGGCCCGCCGCCGATGGTCGAGGCGATCAAGCAGTGGCTGGACGCGCAGGGCCTGGCAGACGCCCGCCTCTACTACGAGAAGTTCAGCGACAGCAACACCAGCCGCTGACACCCTGGCCGTGCCCGCCCTGGCGGGTACGGCCCAAGTCTATGAAATTGCGTCCAAATTCCCTATGCTAGGCGTAGGCGGAGGGTGGCCATGAGCGAACAGAAGCAAACGCAAGCCGAGTGCGATTGTCTTGGCATACACGCGCTGCGTAACGACCTGGACGGCGCGCGCGACTGGATGGCCGGCATCTGCGGACCGCACGGGCTGGAAGTGAGCTGCCCGCAACGGCTGCAGTTTCACCACGCCGGCAACGTGCTGCGCTCGATGGCCACCTCGCTCGGTTATGTCGAGTACGGCACCGACGTGACCGTGGTCGTGCGCGAGGACACCCCGCTCAACTGCTACAGCATCAGCCTGCCGCTGGTGGGCGAGCAGGAACTGTCGGCGGAAGGCCGCCTGTTGCTGTCCGACAGCAACAACGGCCTGATCTTGCAGCCGCATGAAAACCAGGCCCTCACCATCGCCGGCAACTGCCGCAAGATCCTGGTGGCCATCCCGCGCCCGGCCCTGCGCAAGGTGCTGGAAAACCTGCTGCAACGCCCGCTCGATGCCCCGCTGTCCTTCCAGGCAGGCATGGATGCCCATAACGGCGATCAGGCCGCCTGGTGGCGCATGGTCAAGTACCTGCTGAGCGAGATGGAGCGCACCGGCAAGCTGTTCAGCCACCTCTACATGGCGAACGACCTGGAGCACGCCCTGATCAAGGGGCTGCTGCTGTCGCAGCCGCACAACTACTCGGACGAACTGGCCAGCATGCTGGCGCCGTCCTGTCCGCACTATCTGACGCGCGCCCGGCAATACATCCACGAAAACGCGCACGAGGACTTGAACCTGGAGGACATCGAGCGCGTGGCGGGCGTGTCGCGCTTCAAGCTGTTCGAGGGCTTCAAGCGCCATTTCGGCCTGGCGCCGATCGCCTATCTCAAGCAATTCCGGCTCGAGGCGGTGCGGCGCGACATCCTGGCGGACCGCTCCGGCCGCAATATCTCCAGCATCGCCATGAGCTGGGGCTTCACCCACCTGGGACGCTTCTCCAGCGATTACCGGAAACTGTTCGACGAAACCCCGTCGCAGACCCTGAGCCGCATCGGGCGGCGCTAGCGCCACCCGGCCGCCCCCTCCCCGCCTCAGGGCGGCGGCGCGATCACGCCGCGGCCATCGCGCAGCCAGCGTTCGAATGCCGCCGCCGGCAGCGGCGGGCTGAACAGGTAGCCCTGGCCGCTGTCGCACCCGAGCTGGCGCAGGAACGCCAGCTGCTGCTGCGTTTCCACCCCTTCGGCCAACGCCTCGAGCTTGAGGTTGCGCACCATGGCGATGATGGTGGTGACGATCTCGGCATCGCTGCTGTCGCGCGGCAGGTCGCGCACGAAGCTGCGATCGATCTTCAGCTTGTCGAGCGGGAACCGCTTGAGGTAGGCCAGCGAGGAGTAGCCGGTGCCGAAGTCATCGATGGCCAGGCTCACCCCGAGGCGCTTGAGCGCATTCAGCGTCTTCACCGCCTGCTCGGCCTGTTCCATCAGCGCCCCCTCGGTCAGCTCCAGTTCCAGTTGCGCCGGCGGCAGCCCGCTGCCCTGCAGCGCCTTGCGCACCTGGCCGACCAGATCGTGACGCAGGAACTGCCGCGGCGAGAGGTTGACCGCCAGCAGCAGCGGCAGCCCGGCGTCGAGCCAGGCCTTGCCCTGGCGGCACGCCTCGTGCAACACCCAGTCGCCGAGCGGGACGATCAACCCGGTCTCCTCGGCCAGCGGGATGAAGCGCGACGGCGGCACCAGCGCCTCCCCCGGCGGCTGCCAGCGCACCAGCACTTCGGCCCCCAGCACCCTGCCGCTCGCCAGCTCGACCAGGGGCTGGTAGTGCAGCACGAACTCCTCGCGCCGCAGCGCCCGACGCAGGCTGGTTTCCATGCTCAGCCGCTCGTTGGCGGCGCGCGTCAGCGACTCGGTGTAGAAGCGGTACGCGTTGCTGCCCTGGGCCTTGGCCAGGTACATCGCGGCATCGGCGTTGCGGATCAGTTCGCTGGCGCTGCGCCCGTCGCCGGGGTAGAGGCTGATGCCGATGCTGGCGCCGACGTAGGCCTCGCCCCCGCCGGAGAAGCTGCAAGGCTGATCGACCACCTTGAGCAAGGCGTGCGCAATGCTGGCGACCTGCTGCACCGGCGCCTCCTCGATCACCACCAGGAACTCGTCGCCTCCCAGGCGCGCCAGCGTATCCTCCTGGCGCAGCCGCTGATGCAGGCGCTGCGCGATGGCCACCAGCAGCTCATCGCCCGCCTGATGCCCGAGGCTGTCGTTGATGGTCTTGAAGCGGTCGAGATCGATGAACATCACCGCGAGCGGGAAGGCATGACGCCGGGCCCGCTCCAGGGCGTGCTCCAGCCGGGCCAGCGCCAGGTGACGATTGGGCAGCCCGGTGAGGGGATCGTAATGCGCCAGGCGCTCCAGCTGCTCCTGGCTGTCCTTGAGCTGGCTGATGTCATTGAACACGAAGACGTACTGGCGCGGCCGGCCCTGCTCGTCGCGCACGCAGCTGATCGACAGCCACAGCGGAAACGGCGTGCCGTCCCGCTTGCGATGCCACAGCTCCCCCTCCCAGCGCCCGCTCGCGAGCAGCTGCCGCCAGATGCGGCGATAGAACGCGGCATCCTGGTGCGCCGTGCGCCACAAGGGCGGCGTCCGTCCCAGCAGGGCCTCCACCGGGTAGTGGGTGATCTCGCCAAAGGCGGCGTTCACCGCCAGGATGCGGCGGTGGTGGTCGGTAATGATCACGCCCTCGAGCATGCTGTCGAACACCGTCAGCGCAAGCTGCTGGGCCTCTTCCGATTGCTTGCGCGCCGAGATGTCCTCCACCACCAAGATGAAATATTCCGGCCGCGCGCCTTCATCGCGCATCAGCGCCGCGGTGAGATTGGCCCAGACCAGCTGGCCGCGCCGCTGCCGATAGCGTTTCTCGATGGAAAAACTGGGAATCTCGCCAGCGAGCAGGCGTCGCGTCATCGCCAGACCGCTGTCCTGGTCGGCGGGATGGGTGATGTCCTGAAGGGTCAGCCGCAGCAGCTCTTCGCGCGAGTAGCCGAGGATGTCGCACAAGCGCTGGTTGACGCGGATCCAGTGGCCGTCGAGCCCGAGGTGGGCGATCCCCACCGCCGCCTGCTCGAAGGTGCCGCGAAACAGCTGCTCGCGCTCGCGCAAGGCGTCGTCCTGCGCCTTCTGGACGCTGATGTCCTGCAGCACGCCCAGCACCAGGCCGGGCGCCTCCTCGTCGAGGTGCACCTGGTAGTGCAGCCGCAGCCACACCGGCGTCGCGCCGGTGCCGGCACGGCAGAACTCGACGCTGCCGCTGCCTTCGGCCAACATCGCATCGAGCACCGCCGCGACCCGCGCGCGATCGCCCGCCGCCACCCGCTGCAGCAGGGTGCCGCGCTCCGTGCGCGTCTCGCTGGCGGGCAGCCCCAGCAGCTGCCGGGCGGCGCCGCTCCAGAGGAACTCGCGGCGCGCGCTGTCGTATTCCCAGCTGCCCAGCTGCGCGCTCAGCTGTGCCTCCTGGAACAGCGCCTGGTTGCGCCGCAGCTGGACCAACAGCTGTGCCTGCGACTTCAAGGCACGCCGCACCAGGTAGTAGAGCAGCAACGAGATACCCGCGACGAAGCCCATCCCCTTGTAGGTCTGCAGCATCGTCAGGGTCTGCGTGCTGACCGGCAGCGAGGCCAGGAAACGGTCGCTGAGCACGATCCACAGCACGCCCGCCAGGGCGAACGTACCGGACAGGCGCAGCGCTTGGCGCTGGTGAGTCATGGGGCTCCAGGTCGGGGAAGGATAGGGGGAACGCGCCAGCCCTATCCCGGCGCGTCATGTACTTGGCATTATAATGGGCCAAGCCCGCCGGCGCGCTGCTCTTGCCGTTGCGGCGCGAGCGGCAACCATCCTGACCGACAGGAAAAACCCCGCTTTGCCACGGGCCGGCGCCTCCCCCCGGGGAGTCTATGGTAGACTCGCGCAACATGTTCATTTGCCTATGAAAACACGACTCCTCGCCCTCCTCGTCACCCTGCTGTGCGCCCAGAGCGCCCTGGCCGGCCGCGTGCTGCCCGCCACCCTGCAGGTCGGAGAAATCAACGCCGCCGACAGCGCGCAGATCAGCTTCGCGGCCGAGCGCTCCTGGCTGCAGGCACTCACCGGACTCTTCATCCCGTCCGGCACCGCCTATCCGCTGGCGCCCGGCGTACGCATCCTCGACGAGAACAACCGCTTCCTGCTGACCGGCCAGCTGCCGGGACTGGTGGGCCGGCGCGTGGGGGTGACGGTCGATATGTCAGGCGCCATCAACCGGATCTGGGTACTGACGGACGACGATCTGCGCACCCTGGCCCGGCCATAACCCTAGCTGGAATCGCTGTTGCCATGAAGAAGGTATATATCAAGACCTTCGGCTGCCAGATGAACGAGTACGACTCCGACAAGATGGTCGACGTGCTCGGTGACGCCGAAGGCATGGTCAAGACGGACAACCCCGAAGAGGCCGACGTCATTCTGTTCAACACCTGTAGCGTGCGCGAAAAGGCGCAGGAAAAGGTGTTCTCCGATCTCGGCCGCATCCGTCCGCTGAAGGACGCCAGGCCCGATCTGATCATCGGCGTCGGCGGCTGCGTGGCGTCGCAGGAAGGCGACACCATCGTCAAGCGCGCGCCCTACGTGGACGTGGTGTTCGGCCCGCAGACGCTACACCGCCTGCCCGAGCTGATCCGCGCCAAGCAGGACAGCGGCGCGGCCCAGGTCGACATCTCCTTCCCCGAGATCGAGAAGTTCGACCACATCCCGCCCGCCAAGGTCGACGGCGGCGCCGCCTTCGTCTCGATCATGGAAGGCTGCTCCAAGTACTGCTCGTTCTGCGTGGTGCCGTACACCCGCGGCGAGGAAGTATCGCGCCCGTTCGACGACGTGCTGACCGAAATCGCCGGCCTCGCCGCCCAGGGCGTCAAGGAAATCACCCTGCTGGGGCAGAACGTCAACGCCTACCGCGGCCTGATGGCCGACGGCGAGATCGCCGACTTCGCGCTACTCCTGGAATACGTGCACGAAGTGCCGGGCGTGGAGCGCATCCGCTTCACCACCAGCCACCCGCGCGAATTCAGCCAGCGCATCATCGACTGCTACGCCAAGCTGCCCAAGCTCGTGTCGCACCTGCACCTGCCGGTGCAAAGCGGCTGCGACCGCGTGCTGATGGCGATGAAGCGCGGCTACACCGCGCTGGAATACAAGTCGATCATCCGCAAGCTGCGCGCCATCCGCCCCGACCTGTGCCTGTCGTCCGACTTCATCGTCGGCTTCCCCGGCGAGACCGAGGAAGACTTCAACGCCACGCTCAAGCTGGTCAAGGACCTCGAGTTCGACTTCAGCTTCGTGTTCATCTACAGCCCGCGTCCCGGCACCCCGGCCGCCAACCTGCCGGACGACACGCCGCACGAAGAGAAGGTGCGCCGCCTCGAAGCCTTGAACGAGGTGATCGAGGCCAAGGGCTTCGCCATCAACCAGAGCATGGTCGGCACGGTGCAACGGGTGCTGGTCGAAGCGGTGTCGAAGAAGGATCCGAACATGCTGGCGGCACGCACCATGAACAACCGCGTGGTCAACTTCATCGGCAACCCGCGCCTGTTGAACCAGATGATCGAGGTGCGCATCACCGAGGCGCGCCCGCACTCGCTGGCGGGCGAAATCGTGACCACCGAAACCGTCTGAAGGAGTTCCGCCCGGCCCATGCCGGGCGTATCCTTAAACCATACCATTCACGCTTCGGCCAACCATGTTCATCGTCTCCCTCAGCTACACCGCCCCGCTCGCCGCCGTCGACGCCCTGCTCGACGCCCACGTCGCCTGGCTGCAACGCGGCTACGCCGACGGCGCCTTCCTGGCCTCGGGGCGCAAGGTGCCGCGCAACGGCGGCGTGATCCTGGCGCGCGGTGAACGGGCCGCGCTGGAACAAAGGTTGGCCGAAGACCCGTTCGCGCAGGCCGGCCTGGCCCAGTACGACATCACCGAATTCATTCCGACCCTGACCGCGGCAGACCTCGACGCCTTGCGCGAGCCCCTGCCCGGCTGAACGCCGCGGAGCCGATCCCCCTTGCAAACCGAACAGCTAAGCTTCAACCCCATCGACAACGAACGCCTGGCGCGCCTGTGCGGCCCGCTCGACGAAAACCTCAAGCAGATCGAAACCGGGCTGGACGTGGTGATCCAGCGCCGCGGCGAGGGCTTCCGCATCCGCGGCTCGCGCGCCGCGGACGCCGCCACCGCGCTGACCCGTTTCTACCTGCAGGCCGAAAAACAGGAGCTGTCGATCGACGACATCCAGCTCGGCCTGGTCGAGGTTCGCCAGCATGCCGCCACGCCGGAAGAAGAAGCGCCGGTGCTGGCGACGCGCCGTGGCGACCTGCGCGGCCGCACGCCGCGCCAGAACAGCTACATCAAGGCCATCCAGCAGCACGACATCACCTTCGGCATCGGCCCGGCCGGCACCGGCAAGACCTACCTCGCCGTCGCCTGCGCGGTGGACGCCATGGAGCGTGACGCCATCAAGCGCATCGTGCTGGTGCGCCCGGCGGTCGAGGCCGGCGAGAAGCTGGGCTTTTTGCCCGGGGACCTGGCGCAGAAGGTCGACCCCTACCTGCGTCCGCTGTACGACGCGCTCTACGACCTGATGGGCTTCGACAAGGTGACCCGGCTGTTCGAAAAGAACCTGATCGAAATCGCCCCGCTCGCCTACATGCGCGGCCGCACCCTCAACAGCGCCTTCATCATCCTCGACGAGGCGCAGAACACCACGCCCGAACAGATGAAGATGTTCCTGACGCGCATCGGCTTCGGCTCCAAGGCGGTGATCACCGGCGACATCACCCAGATCGACCTGGCACGCCACCAGAAAAGCGGCCTGGTCGAGGTCGAGCGCATCCTGAGCCACGTGCGCGGCATCCACTTCCATCACTTCCAGAGCGATGACGTGGTGCGCCACCCGCTGGTGCAGAAAATCGTCGACGCCTACGACGCCCATCAACTGAAAGAACTCACGCAAAGCAAGTCCGATGAAAAGAGCTAAGCGCACCCCGCTGCGACAAAGGTTGGCCGAACGCCTGGAATTGACGCTGGATATCCGCAGCGACGCCGCCGACCTGCCCCGCGCCGCCGACCTGCAACGCTGGGCCCGCGCCGCCTTGCAGGCCGACGTGCAGAAAGCGCAGATCAGCCTGCTGCTGGTCGAAGGCGAGGAAGGCCGCGCCCTCAACCGTGACTACCGCGGCAAGGACTACGCCACCAACGTGCTGAGCTTCGCCCTCAACGAAGGCGAAACCCTCCCCGGCATGCCCTTGTTCGGCGACCTGGTGCTGTGCGTGCCGGTGGTGGCGCGCGAAGCCGCCGAACAGGACACCCCGCTCGCGGCCCACTACGCCCACCTCACGGTGCACGGCATGCTGCACCTGCAGGGCTACGACCACGAAGACGACGACGAGGCCGAGGTCATGGAGGCGCTTGAAACCGCCATTCTCGCCAAGCTAGGATATCCGGACCCCTACGCGGCGGAGAAAACCTGACACCATGGACGATTCCAGCAAGAGCAGACCCGGTTGGCTGGAGCGCCTGTCGACGCTGCTGCTGCGTGAGCCGGAAGACCGCAAGGAACTGGTCGAATTGCTGCACTCGGCCTTCGAGCGCGACCTGCTCGACGCCGAAGCGCTCGGCATGATCGAGGGCGTGCTGTCGGTCAGCGAACTAACCGTGCGCGACGTCATGGTGTCGCGCAGCCTGATGGACGTGGTCCGGCACGATGAAACCGTGGAGAAGCTGCTGCCCTTCGTCATCGAGACCGGGCACTCGCGCTTCCCGGTGATCGGCGACGACAAGGACGACGTGCAGGGCATCCTGCTCGCCAAGGACCTGCTGCGCTACTTCCACCAGCCCGCCACCTTCAAGCTGGTCGACATCCTGCGCCAGGCGGTGTTCGTCCCGGAATCCAAGCCGCTCAACCTGCTGCTGCGCGACTTCCGCACCACGCGCAACCACATGGCCATCGTGGTCGACGAATACGGCGGCGTCGCCGGCCTCGTCACCATCGAAGACGTCATCGAGCAGATCGTCGGCGACATCGAGGACGAATACGACAACGACGACAGCGCCGACAACATCATCCCGGTGCGCGGCCAACGCTACCGCGTCAAGGCGCTGACCGAGATCGCCGACTTCAACCACTACTTCGATACCGGTTTTGCCGACAACGACGTCGATACCATCGGCGGCCTGGTGATCTCGCTATTCGGCCACCTGCCCAAGCGCGGCGAAACGGTGCAAAGCGACGACCTGCGCTTCACCGTGATCCGCACCGACGGCCGCCGTCTGCACACCCTGCTGGTCGAACGCCTGCAAACCCAGGACCAGCCGCTCACACCCTGACCCATGCGCACCTTACTGCTCCTGCTCGTGGCCGCGCTCGCCGGCGCCGCCACGCTGTTCGCCTTCGCCCCCTACCGCCTGTTCTGGCTGATGCCGCTCGCCCTCGCGGCACTCGCCGAACTGGCCCAACGCCGCCCCCAGCGCGCCTTCTGGCTCGGCTACAGCTGGGGTGTCGCTGCCTACACCGCCAACTTCCACTGGATCTACTACAGCCTGCACGACATCGCCGGCATGCCGTTCTGGCTCGCCGCGCCGATGACGGCGCTGCTGCCGGCCTACCTCGCGCTCTACCCCGGCCTCGCACTGTGGCTCGCCTGCCGCATCGACCGCCGCCCCGCCATGCGCTGGCTGGTGCTGTTCCCGGCCCTGTGGACCCTGTCCGAATGGCTGCGCGGCTGGATGCTCACCGGCTTCCCCTGGGGCACCGCCGGCTACTCCCAGATTACCGAGAGCCCGCTGGCGGGCTACGCCGCCGTGTCCGGCGTCTACGGCGTCACCCTGCTGGTGGCGTTCAGCGCCGGCGCCCTGATCGTGCTGCCCCGCCTCGCCAACCGCTGGCGCCTGGCGCTGCTGCTTATGGTCGCCGCGTGCTGGGCCGGCGGCCAGCAGCTCAAGGCGATCGAGTGGACCCGGCCCGTAGGCAAACCGCTGCGCGTGGCGCTGGCCCAGGGCAACATCCCGCAGAGCCTGAAGTGGGATCCGGCGATCTACGAATACACCCTCACCAGCTACTATCGCCAGGTCGCCAACAGCCGCGCCGACCTGATGATCCTGCCGGAAACCGCCCTGCCCGTGTTCCTCGACGAACTGCCCCCCGGCTTCCTCGGCCTGCTCGCGGCCACCGCCGAGCGCAACCAGATGGCCCTGGCCTTCGGCGTGCCGCGCCGCACCGACGACGGCCGCGGCTACCTCAACGCCGTCATCGCCCCGACCACGCCGGGGCTGCCGTACTATGCCAAGAACCACCTGGTGCCGTTCGGCGAGTTCATCCCGCTGCCAGGCATCACCAGCTGGATTTACCGCTTCATGAACATGCCACTCTCCGGCTTCAGCCGCGGCGGCGCCGACCAGCCGCCGATCGCCATGGCCGGCCAGCAGGTGGCGTTCAACGTCTGCTACGAAGACAGCTTCGGCGAGGAGCTGATCGGCCCGGCCGCCAAGGCCACCCTGCTCGCCAACGTCAGCAACCTGGCCTGGTTCGGCCAGAGCGACGCCGCCAGCCAGCATCTTCAGCTATCGCAGACGCGAGCGCTGGAAACCGGGCGGCCAATGCTGCGCGCCACCAACACCGGTATGACCGCGATCATCCACGCCGATGGCGAAATCGGCTCGATTGCCGCCCCGTTCACGCGCCAGGTGCTGTCCGGCATGGTGCAGGGACGCACTGGACTGACCCCCTACATGCAGTACGGCAACCGCCCGGTCCTGCTGCTGGCCGCCCTGCTGCTGACGCTGGCCATCCTGATCGGGCGTCGCCAGCGCGGGCCACAGGCATGAAAAAGGCCCGGCAGTGGCCGGGCCTACTCGCAGCGACTAGCGCGCTTACCAGCGGAACCGCGCCACCTGGTCGCGCAGGGTATCGGCCAGCGCATGCAGTTCCTCGATCGCATGCGACGCCGCCAGCGAGGCGTCGGCATTGACCGCCGCGCTCTGCGCGATATCGTCGACGTGGCGGGCAATCCCCTGACTCGCCTCGCTCTGCTCCTTCAGCGAGTGCGAGATATCGTTCACCACCACCACCACCTGCTGGGCGCTGTCGCGGATGCGCGCAATCGCCTCACCGCCCTGCTCCGCCAGCTGCAACCCGCTCTTCACGCGCTGTACCGCCTCGGCCATGGTGCTGTGCGAAGCATCCGAAGTCAGGCGAATTTCATCGATCATGCCGGCAATTTCCTGGGTAGCCTGGGCGGTACGCTCCGACAGCTTGCGCACCTCGTCGGCCACGACGGCAAAACCGCGTCCGCTTTCCCCGGCACGCGCGGCCTCGATCGCCGCGTTGAGCGCCAGCAGATTGGTCTGATCGGCAATATCCTTGATCACCTGCATGATGCTGGAGATGGTCTGGGTCTTTTGGGCTAGTTCACCGATGCTCGACGCCGCCTGGTCCACCGACTCGTTGATGCGCTGCATCTCGCCCACCGCGCTGGCGATCACCTCCCCGCCCTCGCGCGACAGCGTGCCGGAAGCCTGCGATAGCTGGCGCGCGTCCTGGGCATGCTCGGCAATCTGGTTGATGCTCACCGTCATCTGCTGCACCGAAGCCGCCATCGACGTCGCGGCACCACTCTGCTGCCCCGAGGACTGCGCCACCGACTCGGCGTTACCGGCGATCCGGGAGCTCATGCCGGACATGGTATTGGCCCCTTCCGCAATCCGCTGCACCAGCTGGCGCAACTGCGACTGCATGTCGGCCACCGCCGCCAGCAGGCTGTCGCGGTCGCCCGGAGCGAGCGCAATCGAGGCATCCAGCTGGCCGTCGGCAATACGGCGCACGATGGCGGCGGTCGCCGCCGGCTCGCCGCCGAGCTGACGCAGCACGCTGCGCACCAGCAGCAGCCCGCCCCCGAGCAGCAACGCCAGCACCACGCCCACCCGCAACACTAGGCCCAGCAGCGCCCGCAGGAAGGCCGCGTCGAGATCGTCCAGGTACAGCCCGGTGCCGATCATCCAGTGCCAGCCCGGCGTGACCGTCAGGTACGATATCTTCGGCTGCGGCGTCGTGGAGCCCGGCTTGTCCCAGACGTAAGGCGCAAAACCCTTGCCCTGCCCCTCCTGCACGGTTTTCAGAAACAGCGCTGCCAGGTCGACGCCTTCCGGCGTTTTCATGCCGTGGGCGCTCTGGCCGATCTTGTCGGGGCGCGCGCCATGCGCCACGTACACCATATTCTGGTCGTAAGCGAAGAAGTACTCCTTGCCATCGTAGCGAATGGCATTGAGCGCCGCCGCCGCCAACGCCTTGGCCTGCGCTTCGCTCAGCGCCCCGCTGGCAGCCTTCTGCTCGTAGTTGGCCACCACCGCCACCGTCGCCTCGACCAGATTGCGCACCTTGTCCTTGCGATCCTGCAGCAGGCTGTCACGCTCACTCAGCAGGCTCCAGCCTCCCTGCACACAGACCAGCACGGCCACCAGGCCCAGCAGCCCCAGCAACCTTGCCCGCAGACTCCAGCCATGATTTGCTTGTTTCATTGTTCTCCCCTGGTTATGCCGGCACACGGCTTCGGCCAACCCTGGCCGCCGGGTACATCGGAGGCTGCCTGGCAGCAGTCAGCCCCCCTCAGGATACTACTAAGCCTTCAGCATAGGCTCTCAGGAAAAACCCTAGTACCCAACGCGTCAGCCACCAGGTGCCGGATCAGGGACAGCCGGCCACGAGGCGCCAGAGCGTCATCTCCCCTTCTTGATCGACCTGGCAGGGGGATTCTTGAGCCGCCTGCCACCTGCCGGTACGACCCGGATGCCGCTCACGCTACCCGAGCGCGCTCCGGCCTGCTAACCTCGCAGGCAGCACCCGCCCCGGTCGGGCCAGGCGCCATGAAGCCAACGCCATGACGTCATCCGGCGAGACGCGACAACCCTATCGCAAGAAAGCAGCCAAACCGGACCGATGCCCACACAGCGGCCAGGCCATGGCAAACCCACGCCAGGCATCACGGCAGCCGAGCACACCAGGCAGGCCCCATTCACCCCGCAGCAACGCACATTCCTAAGGAGCAGATCCGTGCAACTGGCCAGCATGTACGTCCACCCCCTCAAATCCGCCCGCGGCATTCCGTACGCCCGGGCGTTTGCCTCGTGGCAGGGCTTGCTGCACGACCGCGAGTGGCTGCTGACCGATGAGGCCGGGCGCTTCATTACCGCACGCGACTATCCCCAACTGCTCACGATCCGCTGCACGCTGATTCCCGGCGCCATCCTGTTCCAGGCCCCGGATGCCGCCCCCATCGCCGCGCTCGCCACCGAATTCGACACCCCCAGCGCTACCAGCGTCTGGAAAGACCATTTCACCGCCTATCATGGCTCGCCGCGGACCGACGCCTGGTTCAGCCGCTACCTCGGCATTCCCTGCCGCCTGTTGTGGCTGGGGCGCCACTCCCATCGCAAGCAGAAGACCAGCGAACACGGCCTGTCCTTTGCCGATGGCTACCCCTATCTACTGGTCAACCAGAGCTCGCTCGACGAACTCAATGCCCAGTTACCCCAGCCAGTCACCCAGCGCCACTTCCGCCCCAACCTGGTGGTCAGCGGTGCCACGCCCTACGAAGAAGACGACTGGAAGGTGGTACGCATCGGCGCGGTAATCTTTGACGTCGCCAAACCCTGCACCCGCTGCACCCTGACCACGGTCAACCCCGACAACGGCATGCCGTCGCCAGACGGCGAGCCCCTTGCCACCCTGATCAAGACTCGCCAGCTGCCCGAGGGCATCTGCTTCGGCGTCAATCTGGTACCCCGCAACGAAGGCCTCCTCCAGCTTGGCGACCCCTTCGAGGTGCTTGAGCTACGCTATACTTTCTGACGGCAACTCCAGAGAGGGTGCCGACCCCGCTACAGGGCCGCCAACGACAACACACCCTGACAACACAAGACACATGGATTATCAGACCCTCCTCGATGAAATAGCGCAGGATATCGTCCCCTATTTCGGACTGGGCAAGGTGGCGAACTACATCCCCGCCCTGGCCAAGATCAACCCACAGCAGTTCGCCATCAGCATCGCCACGCTCGACGGCCAGCAATACTCCACCGGCCAGACCGACACCCGGTTCTCGATTCAGAGCCTGTCCAAGGTGTTCATGCTGTCGCTGGTGCTGGGACGTCTTGGCGACAACTTGTGGACCCGCGTTGGCAAGGAACCGTCGGGCAACCCCTTCAACTCGCTGATCCAGCTGGAAAACGAGAACGGCATTCCCCGCAATCCTTTCATCAACGCCGGTGCGCTGGTGGTGACCGATCTCGCCAACTCGCTGTACGGCGAAGCCAAGGCGGTGCTGCTGGATTTCTTGCGTCAGGAAAGCGGCGCCGACGACCTCGCCTTCGATCTCGAGGTGGCGCAGTCCGAGCAACAGCACGGTGACCGTAATGCCGCACTGGCGCACTTCATGAAAAGCTACGGCAACATGGTCAATCCGGTAGAGCGCACGCTAGACAGCTACTTCCACAGCTGCAGCATCACCATGAGCTGCGCCGAACTCGCCCGCGCCGGCCTCTACCTCGCCAACCACGGACTCTCCCCGGTCAGCGGCCAGCAGCGCCTGAGCCGCAGCCAGGCCAAGCAGGTCAACGCCATCATGCTCACCTGCGGCACCTACGACGCCGCCGGTGAATTCGCCTACCGGGTCGGGCTACCATGCAAAAGCGGCGTGGGGGGAGGCATCCTGGCAGTGATCCCCGGCAAGCTGAGCATGGCGGTGTGGAGCCCGGCGCTCGACAGCCAAGGCAATTCGCTGATCGGGCTGGAAGCGCTCGACCGTTTCACCACCCGCACCGGGCTATCCATTTTCTAGCCTTCGCGAAGCGGAAAATAAAAAAGCCAGCTTACGCTGGCTTTTTTATTCAGAGCACCCGAAGGTTACTCGGCTTCTTCTTCCACTGCTACCGCATCTTCCGGACGATCCAGCAGCTCAACCAGAGCCATCGGAGCGTTGTCGCCGTTGCGGAAGCCGTACTTCAGGATGCGAACATAACCGCCATTGCGGGCGGTGTAGCGCGGACCCAGTACGTCGAAGAGTTTTACCACGATGTCGCGGTCACGCGTGCGGTCGAAAGCCAAGCGGCGGTTTGCCAGCGACGGCTTCTTGCCCAGCGTGATCAGCGGCTCAGCCACACGGCGCAATTCCTTGGCCTTCGGCAGCGTGGTCACGATGACTTCGTGACGCAGCAGCGAGTTAGCCATGTTGCGCAGCATAGCCAGACGGTGGCTAGTCGTGCGGTTCAGTTTACGATTGCTATAACGATGACGCATTGTTAATGTCCTTTAATCTCAAACCTTACGGTTTTTCCAGCCCTGCCGGCGGCCAGTTTTCCAGCTTCATGCCGAGAGTCAGGCCTTTGGACGCGAGAACTTCCTTGATCTCATTCAGGGACTTGCGACCGAGGTTCGGGGTCTTCAGAAGCTCGGTCTCGGTACGCTGAATCAGGTCACCGATGTAGTAAATGTTCTCGGCCTTCAGGCAGTTAGCCGAACGAACCGTCAGTTCAAGATCGTCGACCGGACGCAGCAGGATCGGATCGATCGGCGGCGCCTTTTCAACGACTTCTTCAACCGCAGTACCTTGCAGATCAGCAAAAATCGACAGCTGATCCATCAGGATGCGCGCGGCGTTACGCACGGCTTGCTCAGGTTCGATCACACCGTTGGTCTCGATATCGAGCACCAGGCGATCCAGGTCAGTACGCTGCTCAACGCGGGCGCTTTCCACACCAAAGCTCACCCGGCGAACCGGAGAGAAGGAAGCATCCAGTTGAATGGTACCGATGGCGCGGTTATCGTCCTGGTTAACGCGAACGCTAACCGGCTGGTAACCACGACCCTTCTCGACCTTCACTTCCAGATCGATCTTGCCGCCAGCTGCCAGATGGCAGATGACATGATCCGGATTGATCACCTCAACATCGTGCGGCAACTCGATATCGCCAGCCAGAACAGCGCCCTCACCCTCTTTCTTGAGGGTAAGAACGACGCTGTCACGACCATGCAGCTTAAGCACCACGCCCTTGAGGTTCAAGAGGATGTCAACGACATCCTCGCGAACGCCATCAAGAGCGGAATACTCATGCAAAACGCCAGCGATAGTGACTTCGGTCGGTGCAAAACCCGGCATCGAGGAGAGCAGAATGCGACGCAGGGCATTACCCAGAGTATGGGCATAACCGCGTTCAAACGGCTCCATCGATACACGCGCGTGAGTAGCCGAAACCGGCTGCACATCGATGAGTCGCGGTTTAAGAAATTCCGAAGCGCTGTTTTGCATAGTCATTCCCTAGAGCTAGCGATTACTTGGAGTAGAATTCCACAACGAGCTGTTCGTTGATATCGCCAGCCAGTTCGGAACGCTCCGGAGCCGACTTGAAAACACCTTCCATCTTCTTGGGGTCAACAGAAACCCAAGACGGGAAACCACCCTGCTCGGCCAGAGCCAGACCTTCAACGATACGGGCCTGTTTCTTGGCTTTTTCGCGGATGGCAACAACATCACCAGCCTTCACCTGGAAGGACGGGATGTTCACAACTTGACCGTTCACCACGATGGCCTTGTGGCTCACCAGCTGACGCGCTTCGGCGCGGGTGGAGCCAAAGCCCATGCGGTATACGACGTTGTCGAGGCGGGATTCCAGCAGTTTCAGCAGGTTTTCGCCGGTCGAGCCCTTCAGGCGCGAAGCTTCGGCGAAATAGTTGCGGAACTGGCGCTCGAGCACGCCGTAAATGCGGCGGATCTTCTGCTTTTCACGCAGTTGGACGCCATAATCAGACAGACGGCTCTTGCGAGCGCCATGCTGACCAGGAATGCTGTCCAGTTTGCACTTGGAATCCAGTGCACGACGCGCGCTCTTCAGGAACAGGTCGGTACCTTCGCGACGCGCGAGTTTACATTTCGGGCCAATATAACGTGCCATGTTCTCACACTCTCCGAATTAAATACGACGTTTCTTGGGCGGACGGCAGCCGTTGTGCGGCACCGGCGTCACGTCGGAGATGCTGGTGATCTTGAAACCCAGCGCGTTGAGCGCGCGAACGGCAGATTCACGACCCGGGCCCGGGCCTTTGATACGAACTTCGAGGTTCTTCACACCGTATTCTTGGGCAACTTTACCAGCGTGCTCCGCTGCTACCTGAGCAGCAAAGGGTGTACTCTTGCGCGAGCCCTTAAAACCAGCGCCGCCAGAGGTAGCCCAAGACAAAGCATTGCCTTGACGGTCGGTGATAGTGATGATCGTGTTGTTGAACGAAGCGTGCACGTGCACGATACCTTCGCTAACAGACTTGCGCACTTTTTTGCGTACACGGACAGCTGTGTTTGCTTTAGCCATTATCTGTGTTCCTTAAGATTACTTCTTGCCGGCGATCGCCTTGCGCGGACCTTTGCGGGTACGAGCATTGGTGCGAGTACGCTGGCCGCGGCACGGCAGGCCACGACGATGGCGCATGCCACGGTAAGAGCCCATGTCCATCAGACGCTTGATGCTCATGGTGATTTCGCGGCGCAGATCACCTTCAACGGTGAACTTGGCTACTTCTTCACGCAGTTTGTCCATTTCGGCGTCGGTCAGATCCTTCACTTTCGTGGAGGTAACAACACCTGCTGCAGCGCAAATTTGCTGAGCACGAGTTTGACCGATGCCGTAAATAGCCTGCAGGCCGATAACGGCATGCGCATGGTTGGGGATGTTTACCCCTGCAATACGGGCCATACTCTTTCCTTAAGCCTTAAGACCTTGAAAAGCTTGCGATTGTATCACGCAAAACGCAGGCTAACAAATATTAGCCTTGTTTTTGCTTGTGACGGGGATCCGTGCAGATCACGCGAACAACACGGTTGCGACGGATAATTTTACAGTTACGGCAAATTTTCTTTACCGAAGGCTGAACTCGCATGTCAGTTCCTTTCAATCTCTAAAAAGAGCGAGTGCATTATTTTGCACGGAACACAATTCGGGCACGGGACAGATCATAGGGAGTCAACTCCACCGTGACCTTATCGCCAGGAAGGATGCGGATGTAGTGCATCCGCATCTTCCCGGAAATATGCCCGAGCACTACGTGTCCATTCTCAAGCTGGACCCTGAAGGTTGCGTTCGGCAACGTCTCCAGGACCTCGCCCTGCATCTGAATGGTATCTTCCTTAGCCATATAACCCAGTGTGAACTCGTATATCAGCGGGTAAGAGCATTGCCTTTGAAATTAGCTTTCTTCAGCAAACTCTCGTACTGGTGCGACAAAATGTAGGATTGAACCTGAGCCATGAAGTCCATCGTCACAACGACGATGATCAACAGCGAGGTCCCACCAAAGTAGAACGGAACATTCCACTTCAGGATCAGGAACTCAGGCAACAGGCAAACCAACGTGATATAGATCGCACCGATCAACGTCAGCCGCAGAATGATCTTCTCGATGTAACGCGAAGTCTGCTCACCTGGACGAATCCCCGGGATGAAGGCACCACTTTTCTTCAAGTTGTCTGCCGTCTCCTTGGGGTTGAACACCAAGGCCGTGTAGAAATAACAGAAGAAAATGATCGCCGTTGCATACAGCAGAACATAGATCGGCTGGCCCGGATGCAGTTTATCTGCAACGGACTTTAGCCAGCCCATGCCTTCCGTGTTGCCGAACCAGCCGATGACGGTAGCCGGGAACAGGATAATGCTGGAAGCAAAGATCGGCGGAATCACCCCTGCCATGTTGAGCTTGAGCGGCATATGCGTGCTCTGGCCCTGCATGACGCGATTGCCAACCTGTCGTTTGGCATAGTTCACCAGCACCTTACGTTGACCGCGTTCGGCGAACACGACCAGGTAAGTCACCAGAATCACCGATGCAAACAACACGATGGCAAACAGGATAGGCAACGAACCCTGACTGGTCAGGGTCAGTGTTTTACCGATGGCGGCAGGTACACCGGCGGCAATACCGGCACAGATGATTAGTGAAATACCGTTGCCGATACCGCGCTCAGTCATCTGCTCACCAAGCCACATCAGGAACATGGTGCCGGTTACCAGCGTAACCACAGTCGTCAGGTAAAACTCCCACTGAGGAGTCACCACCAGGTTAGGCTGCTTATAAAGCATCACTGCAATGCCGAAACTTTGGAAAGTCGCCAGCAAAACAGTCGCGTAACGTGTGTACTGGGTTATCTTACGACGTCCAGCGTCGCCCTCTTTCTTAAGCTCCTTGAGCATCGGAACGATTTCCGAGCCCAACTGCAGAATAATAGAGGCCGAGATGTACGGCATAATGCCAATGGCAAATACCGTAAATCTGGAAAGGGCCCCGCCCGAGAACATGTTGAACATGTCGAGGAGGCCCGTTTGCGACGTGTGGAACAACTTCGCTAGTTCGGCAGGGTTGATACCGGGTACAGGTATATGCGCACCAATGCGGTAAACGATCAGTGCACCGATCAGGAACAGCACGCGCCGCTTCAGATCGGCAAACTTGTTGCCATTAGAGACTAGAGAAGTATTCGCCACGTACGTGCGCCTTATTCAATGATACTGCCGCCAGCGGCTTCGATAGCAGCGCGAGCGCCGGCCGTCACGGCCACGCCACGCAACTTCAGAGCACGCTCAACCTTGCCAGACAGCACCACCTTGGCCACCAGGGCCTGGGTGGCAACGATGCCGGCTTGCTTAAGGGCGAGCAAATCAATTTCATCAACCGGCAACTGATTCAGTTCGGACAGACGAACCTCAGCAGTCTTGCCGGCGGACAGGGACTTGAAGCCACGCTTCGGCAGGCGGCGCTGCAGCGGCATCTGACCGCCTTCGAAACCGACCTTGTGGAAGCCACCTGCGCGGCTCTTCTGGCCCTTGTGACCACGACCAGCGGTCTTGCCCAGACCGCTGCCGATGCCACGGCCAACGCGACGCTTGGCGTGTTTCGCGCCCGCGCCCGGCTTAATGGTATTCAGCAACATCGCTTAGCCCTCGCTTTTCAACAAGTAGCTGATCTTGTTGATCATGCCACGGTTTTCAGGCGTATCGAGCACTTCGACAGTCTGGTTGATCTTCTTCAGACCCAGACCACGAGCGCAGGCCTTGTGGGATTCCAGGCGACCGATCAGGCTCTTCACCAGAGTCACCTTGACAGTCTTGGCGTTACTCATGCTCCACCCCCAGGATTTCCTCGACAGTCAGGCCACGCTTGGCGGCGATCTGCGAAGGAACGAAGATCTTGTTCAGACCGTCCAGGGTTGCGCGTACGACGTTGTACGGATTGGTCGAACCGTGCACCTTGGCGGACACGTTACGAACACCCATCGCGTCGAAGATCGCGCGCATCGGGCCACCGGCCTTTACACCGGTACCTTCTTTGGCAGGCTGCATGAACACGGTGGTAGCACCGTGCTTACCAATTACGGTGTGATGCAGGGTACCGTTCTTCAGGGGAATCTTCACCATGTTGCGGCGAGCCGATTCCATTGCCTTTTGCACTGCAACCGGCACTTCCTTGGAACGGCCCTTACCCATGCCGATACCGCCATCGCCATCACCAACTACGGTGAGAGCGGAGAAAGCCATGATACGGCCACCCTTCACCACTTTGGTGACGCGGTTGACGCCGATCATTTTCTCGATCAGACCGTCGCCACGATCTTCCATTTCGTGCTTAGCCATTCTTCACTCCGAATTAGAATACGAGGCCGCTTTCGCGAGCTGCATCGGCCAGCGCTTTGATACGGCCGTGGTATTGGAAACCAGAGCGGTCAAAAGCGACTTTTTCGATGCCAGCTGCCTTAGCTTTCTCGGCAATCCGCTTGCCGACTACGGCTGCAGCGGCCTGGTTGCCACCATTGGAAAGATCAGAGCGCACTTCGGCTTCCAGAGTGGAAGCGCTGGCCAGCACACGACTACCAGTCTCATCAATGATCTGAGCGTAAATGTGGCAGTTGGTGCGGTATACAGAAAGGCGCACCATCTTGAGCTCCGCAATCCGGGCACGGGTTTTGCGTGCACGGCGGAGTCGAGCTTGTTTCTTGTCCATGTCAGGGCCTCAATTACTTCTTCTTGGTCTCTTTCAGAACCACGACCTCGTCGGCATAGCGTACGCCCTTGCCCTTGTACGGCTCCGGGGAGCGGTAGGCACGGATTTCGGCAGCGACTTGACCAACGAGCTGCTTGTCAGCACCCTTGATCAGGATCTCGGTCTGAGTCGGGGTTTCCACTTTCACACCGGCCGGCATCTTGTGGGAAACCGGGTGCGAGAAACCAAGAGACAGGTTGACGGCATCACCCTGAGCCTGGGCACGATAGCCCACGCCGACCAGGGTCAGCTTCTTCTCGAAGCCTTTGCTGACACCATTCACCATGTTGTTGAGCAGGGCGCGCAACGTGCCAGACATGGCACGTGCGAACTTGCTGTCGTTCTTGGCCGCGAAGGTCAGCTGGTTGTTATCCAGTTTCACTTCAACCTCACCGCACAAAGCGGTGCTGAGGGTGCCAAGAGCGCCCTTGACGCTCACCTCGGTGGCGTTGAACTTGACTTCAACACCGGCCGGGATCGCTACGGGATTCTTTGCTACGCGAGACATTCAACCCTCTCCTTACGCCACGATGCAGAGAAGCTCGCCGCCGATACCGGCTGCGCGGGCCTTGCGATCAGTCATCAGACCTTTGGAGGTGGATACAATTGCAACACCCAGACCGTTCATGACTTTCGGGATCTCGGTGGAGCCTTTGTAAACACGCAGGCCAGGACGGGATACGCGCTCAATGCGATCAATAACCGGACGACCGGCATAGTACTTGAGCTGGATATCCAGGACGGGCTTTTTCTCTTCGCCGGCTACGGCGAAGTCTTCGATATAACCTTCATCCTTCAGCACCTGGGCCAGTGCAACCTTCAGCTTGGAGCAAGGCATGGATACGGCAGCCTTGGAAGCACGCTGAGCGTTGCGGATGCGGGTCAACATATCGGAAATAGGATCATGCATGCTCATTCTGTATCTCCTATTACCAGCTGGCCTTCACAACGCCCGGGATCTCGCCTTTCATGGCGATTTCACGAAGTTTGTTGCGACCCAGACCGAATTTACGGAAGACGCCACGCGGACGACCGGTAACAGCACAGCGACGACGCTGGCGAACCGGGCTGGCGTTACGCGGCAGTTGCTGAAGTTTCAGGCGTGCAGCGAAACGCTCTTCTTCCGAGAGGCTCTGGTTGTTGATGATTTCGAGGAGCTGTTCACGCTTGCTGGCGAACTTGGCGACCAGCTTGGCGCGCTTCTCTTCACGGTTAATCAGTGCAAGTGTTGCCATGTGCTTAACCCTTGAACGGGAACTTGAACGCAGCCAGCAGTGCGCGGGCTTCTTCGTCAGTCTTCGCCGTGGTGGTAATGGTGATGTTCATCCCACGCAGCGCATCGATCTTGTCGTACTCGATTTCCGGGAAGATGATCTGTTCGCGAACGCCCATGTTGTAGTTGCCACGGCCGTCGAAAGACTTGCCGGACACGCCACGGAAGTCACGCACACGCGGCAGTGCGATGGTCACCAGGCGATCAAGGAATTCGTACATGCGCTCACGGCGCAGCGTCACCTTGCAGCCAATCGGATAAGCGTCGCGGATCTTGAAGCCGGCGATCGATTTACGCGCCGTGGTCACAACAGCCTTCTGACCTGCGATTTTCTCGAGGTCGCCTACGGCGTGCTCCATCACCTTCTTGTCGGCCACCGCTTCGCCTACACCCATGTTCAGGGTGACTTTCTCGATGCGGGGAACCTCCATGATCGACTTGTAGCCGAACTGTTTTACCAGCTCAGGCACTACGCTTTCTTTGTAAAAATCGTAGAAACGTGCCATGTTGACTCCTTAGGCCCCGATAACTTCGCCATTGGACTTGAATACGCGCACCTTGCGGCCGTCTTCAAGAGACTTGAAGCCTACGCGATCAGCCTTCTGGCTAGCCGGGTTAAAGATGGCCACATTGGACACATCAACCGGCATGGTCTTTTCAACGATGCCACCAGCCACACCACGAACCGGATTCGGTTTCTGATGCTTCTTAGCAACATTCACGCCTTCGACAACGACCTTCTCGTCCAGAACACGAAGAACGGTGCCGCGCTTACCCTTGTCCTTGCCGGTGATTACTACGACTTCATCACCCTTACGAATTTTGCGCATGCGTCCTCCTTACAGCACTTCTGGAGCGAGCGAAACGATCTTCATGAAGCGCTCGGTACGCAGTTCACGCGTTACCGGCCCGAAGATACGAGTGCCGATCGGCTCAAGTTTGTTGTTCAGCAGTACGGCGGCGTTGCCATCGAACTTGATCAGCGAGCCGTCCGGACGACGTACACCCTTGGCCGTGCGAACCACGACAGCGCTGTACACATCGCCTTTCTTGACGCGACCACGGGGAGCAGCATCCTTGATGCTCACCTTGATGATATCGCCAACACTTGCATAGCGACGCTTGGAACCGCCCAGCACCTTGATGCACATAACAGAGCGCGCACCGGTGTTGTCAGCGACCTCAAGCATGGTCTGCATTTGGATCATTTGATTACCTTTCTATCCAACTTAACCCGTCACTTTCGTCAACCTTCAGCCGGCTTTTCGGCGTTCAGTTAGACGAAACGCCACAGAAAATCTGCGGCGTATCAAACGGCCAGTTTTGGACCCCGTAAAGGGCGACCCCTGCCCGAATGGACAGGGAAGTGGCCATTATACAGAGGGGCGAGCCCCTCTGCAAGCGTTACACCTGGCGAGCTTTCTCGACCAGGGCAGTCACAACCCACGACTTGCTCTTCGAGAGCGGACGGGACTCGCTGATGACAACGGTATCACCGGCACGGAACTCGTTGTTCTCGTCGTGTGCGTGGAACTTCTTGGAACGGCGGATAATTTTGCCGTAGATCGGGTGCTTAACCTTGCGCTCGACCAGTACGGTTACAGTCTTATCCATCTTGTCGCTAACCACTTTACCGGTCAGCGTACGTACGACTTTGGTTTCGCTCATATCAAGCCGCCTTTTCTTTCAGAACGGTGCGAACACGAGCGATGTCGCGACGCACTTTCTTCAGCTCACTGCTCTTGGCAAGCTGTTGGGTGGCGTGCTGCATGCGCAGCGCGAACTGTGCCTTCAGCAGGCTCAGCAGTTCCACCTTCAGCTCGGCATCAGTCTTTGCTCTCAGTTCGGACGCTTTCATTACTGACCTACCTGTCTAGTCACAAACACAGTCGGGATCGGCAACTTGGCTGCGGCCAAACGGAAGGCTTCGCGAGCGAGCTCTTCTGCAACGCCATCCATTTCATACAGCATCTTGCCAGGCTGAATTTCAGCCACGTAGTATTCCGTACTACCCTTACCGTTACCCATACGGACTTCGGCGGGCTTGGAGCTGATCGGCTTGTCCGGGAAAATACGAATCCAGATACGGCCGCCACGCTTGATGTGACGGGTCATCGCACGGCGAGCCGCCTCGATCTGACGAGCAGTCAGACGGCCACGACCGATAGCCTTCAGGCCAAAGTCACCGAAGCTGACTTTGTTGCCACGAGTAGCGATGCCGGTGTTACGGCCTTTCTGCTGTTTGCGGTACTTGAGTCTAGTTGGCTGCAGCATTGCGCGGACCCTTTCTCGTTTTCTTCTCGGTGGCAACCGGAGCAGCCTGAACCTGACCCGGCTTCAGCTCACCTTTGTAAACCCATACCTTGATACCGATGATGCCGTACGTGGTGTTGGCTTCCGAAGTAGCGTAGTCAACGTCGGCACGCAGGGTATGCAGCGGCACGCGACCTTCGCGGTACCATTCGGTACGTGCGATTTCGATGCCGTTAAGACGGCCCGAGCTCATGATCTTGATGCCCTGAGCGCCCATACGCATGGCGTTTTGCATGGCACGCTTCATGGCACGACGGAACATGACGCGCTTTTCCAGCTGCGAGGCGATACCGTCGGCGATGATTTGAGCGTCGATTTCCGGCTTGCGGACTTCTTCGATGTTCACGTGCACCGGCACGCCCAGGCGCTTCTGCAGTTCTTTCTTCAGAACCTCGATGTCCTCGCCTTTTTTGCCGATCACAACACCCGGACGGGCACTATGAATGGTGATGCGGGCGGACTTGGCCGGGCGCTCGATGGTGACACGACCCACGGATGCGTTAGCAAGACGCTTCTTCAGGAAGGCGCGAACGTCGATATCCTGCTTGAGCATATCGGCGAAATCATGCGAGTTCGCGAACCACTTGGAAGACCAGTTCTTGTTAACGGCAAGACGGAAACCCGTCGGATGAATCTTCTGACCCATTGCTTACCCCTTAGTTGCCCACGGTCAACGTGATATGGCAAGTCTGCTTTTCGATACGGTTGCCACGGCCTTTTGCACGGGCAGCGAAACGCTTCAGACTCGGACCTTTGTCAACGAAGATGGCAGCCACCTTCAGGGTGTCGATATCGGCACCCTCATTGTGCTCGGCGTTGGCGATAGCCGACTCCAGCACTTTCTTGACAATCACGGCGCCTTTTTTCGGGCTGAACGCCAGGATGTTCAGGGCCTGATCAACGGACTTGCCGCGGATCAAATCGGCCACCAGACGGCACTTCTGTGCCGACAGGCGGACGGTGTTCAAATGTGCAGATACTCTCATCGCTTCACCTTACCTCTTCTTCGCCTTCTTGTCGGCGGCATGGCCCTTGAAGGTACGAGTCAGGGAGAATTCGCCCAGTTTATGACCGACCATGTTTTCGGAAACATAAACCGGCACATGGGTGCGACCGTTGTGTACAGCGATAGTCAGGCCAATGAAATCCGGCAGGACGGTCGAACGACGCGACCAGGTCTTGATCGGACGTTTATCACTGGTCGCACGCGCCGCGTCCACCTTCTTCAGAAGGTGCAGATCAACAAACGGGCCTTTTTTCTGCGAACGTGCCATATGTCAATTACCCTTTAGTGGAATAGCGACGGCGTACGATCATATTGTCGGTACGCTTGTTGCGACGGGTACGGAAGCCCTTGGTCGGCGTGCCCCACGGGCTAACCGGCACACGGCCTTCACCCGTACGACCTTCACCACCGCCATGCGGGTGATCGATCGGGTTCATGGCAGTACCACGAACGGTCGGACGGATACCACGCCAACGGGTTGCACCGGCCTTGCCAAGCTTGCGCAGGCTGTGCTCTTCGTTACCCACTTCACCTACGGTGGCACGGCAATCGACATGCACCTTGCGGATTTCGCCGGAGCGCAGACGCAGCTGGGCGTAAACGCCTTCTCGCGCCAGCAGCATGGCGGAAGCACCTGCGGAACGCACCATCTGGGCACCCTTGCCCGGCTGCAGTTCTACGCAGTGGATGGTGGTACCGACCGGAATATTGCGGATCGGCAGGCAGTTGCCGGCCTTGATCGGAGCTTCAGCACCGGACAGGAGCACGGCACCAACTTTCACGCCGCGCGGCGCGATGATGTAGCGACGCTCGCCATCGGCGTAGCACAGCAGGGCGATATGCGCGGTACGGTTCGGATCGTATTCGATACGCTCAACCTTGGCCGGAATACCATCCTTGTTGCGACGGAAGTCGACAATGCGATAGTGCTGCTTGTGACCACCACCGCGATGACGTACGGTGATGTGGCCGTTATTGTTACGGCCGGCGGTCGAATTTTTCTTTTCGACCAGGGCTGCGAGCGGAGCACCCTTGTGCAGGTCAGGGTGAACCACCTTGACTACGGCACGGCGACCCGCGGAAGTCGGTTTTACTTTAACGATAGGCATGCTCTATCTCCTCACTCAGCTGCAGTCGCAGTCAGGTCGATTTCCTGACCGGCTACCAGGCTGACGTAAGCCTTTTTCCAGTCCTTGCGACGGCCGAAAGTACGACCAAAGCGCTTGACCTTGCCCTTGACGTTCACGGTGGAAACGCCATCAACTTTTACGTTGAACAGCATCTCGACAGCCGCTTTGATTTCCGGCTTGGTAGCATCGCTAGCGACGCGGAACACGACTTGCTGGTTTTTCTCGGAGACGAGAGTGCTCTTCTCGGAAACAACCGGAGCAAGGATTACTTGCAACAAACGTTCCTGATTCATGCCCACTGCTCCTCGAGTTGCTTCACGGCGTCGCGAGTGATCACGATTTTCTTGAAACGCAGCAGGCTGTACGGATCAACTTGCTGAGTCTCGATCACCAGCACATTCGGCAGGTTGCGCGACGACAGATACAGGTTTTCATCCATTTCGTTGGTGATGAACAGACCCTGTTCGATCCCCATGGACTTGACCAGGCCGACGAACTCTTTGGTTTTCGGCGTTTCAACCGCGAAGTTGTCGACAACGATCAGACGCTCGTCACGGACCAACTGCGACAGAATCGCGGCCATACCGGCACGGAACATCTTGCGGTTTACCTTGTGCGAGAAGTTCTCGTCCGGGCTGTTCGGGAAGGTGCGACCACCACCACGCCAGATCGGCGAGGAAGTCATACCGGAGCGGGCACGACCGGTGCCCTTTTGACGCCACGGCTTCTTGGTGGAGTGCTTCACTTCAGCACGGGTCTTCTGGGCACGGTTGGCGCTACGGGCATTAGCCAGGAACGCAGTAACCACCTGATGGACCAGAGCTTCATTGTATTCGCGACCGAACAAACCTTCGGAAGCTTGCAGGCCTTCTACAGCCTGACCTTGTACATTGATAACCTTCAATTCCATCACGCACCCGCCTTCACACTAGGACGAACGACGACATCACCGTTCGTGGCACCCGGAACTGCACCCTTGACCAGAATCAGTTGACGTTCGGTATCGATGCGGACGATTTCCAGGCGCTGCACGGTGCTCTGCACGTTACCGTACTGACCAGCCATGCGCTTACCCGGCAGTACACGACCCGGATCCTGCGCTTGACCGATGGAACCCGGAGTGTTGTGCGAACGCGAGTTACCGTGGGAAGCACGGTTGGAGGAGAAGTTGTGACGCTTGATCACACCGGAGAAACCTTTACCCTTGGAGGTACCGGTAACGTCAACGAGTTGACCCACCTGGAAGATTTCGACGGTGATGGCATCGCCCGGCTTGAACTGCGACAGCTGTTCAGCGCTCAGAACGAACTCACCCAAACCACGACCGGCTTCAACGCCTGCCTTGGCAAAGTGACCAGCTTCAGCCTTGTTGACGCGGTTGGCTTTGCAGGAACCGTAGGTCACCTGAACAGCTTCGTAGCCATCAACTTCGGCGGTTTTGATTTGCGTGACGCGATTGGCAGCCATGTCCAGCACAGTTACCGGGATGGAAGCACCATCTTCGGCAAAAATGCGGGTCATGCCGACTTTGCGACCGACAAGACCTAAACTCATGTTTATTTCCTTTTGCAGGGCCGATTACGATTGACCGGCTCATAAAAACAAAAGCGGACTCGCCAAAATGGCGAGTCCGCTAATGTATCACAGAAAATTCAACTATCGCAAGCACTTAGGCCCACAACAGACGAACCCTCGTGCTTACTGCAGCTTGATTTCCACATCGACGCCGGCCGGCAGATCGAGCTTCATCAGCGCGTCCACGGTTTTGTCGGTCGGGTCAACGATGTCCATCAGACGCAGGTGAGTGCGGATTTCCAGCTGGTCGCGGGAAGTCTTGTTCACGTGCGGCGAACGCAGGATGTTGAAACGCTCGATCTTGGTCGGCAGCGGAACCGGGCCTTTGACCACGGCGCCAGTGCGCTTGGCGGTTTCAACGATTTCCTGGGCGGAGCGGTCGATCAGGTTGTAATCGAAAGCTTTCAGGCGAATGCGGATTTTTTGGCTTTGCATCTTGGGCTTTCCGATTAGGCGATGATCTTGGCAACGACGCCGGCGCCGACGGTACGGCCACCTTCGCGGATGGCGAAGCGCAGACCTTCTTCCATGGCGATCGGAGCGATCAGTTCCACGGTGATTTCCACGTTGTCACCCGGCATTACCATTTCCACGCCTTCGGCCAGGCTAACAGCGCCGGTCACGTCGGTGGTGCGGAAGTAGAACTGCGGACGGTAGTTGGCGAAGAACGGGGTGTGACGGCCACCTTCTTCTTTGCTCAGTACGTAGACCGAAGCAGAGAACTTGGTGTGCGGGGTGATCGAACCCGGCTTGGCCAGAACCTGGCCACGCTCGACGTCTTCACGCTTGGTACCGCGCAGCAGCACGCCAACGTTGTCACCAGCCTGACCTTGGTCCAGCAGCTTGCGGAACATTTCCACGCCGGTGCAGGTGGTCTTGGCGGTGGCCTTCAGGCCCACGATTTCCAGTTCTTCACCGACCTTGACGATGCCGCGCTCAACACGACCGGTCACCACGGTGCCACGGCCGGAGATCGAGAATACGTCTTCGATCGGCAGCAGGAACGGCTTGTCAACAGCACGTTCCGGGGTCGGGATGTAGCTGTCCAGCGCGTCGGCCAGACGGAAGATCGACGGTTCGCCGTATTCCGACTGGTCGCCTTCCAGCGCCAGACGAGCGGAGCCGATGATGATCGGGGTGTCGTCGCCCGGGAAGTCGTAGGACGACAGCAGGTCGCGCACTTCCATTTCCACCAGTTCCAGCAGCTCGGCGTCGTCCACCAGGTCAGCCTTGTTCAGGTAGACGATGATGTACGGTACACCTACCTGACGGGACAGCAGGATGTGTTCGCGGGTTTGCGGCATCGGACCGTCAGCGGCCGAGCACACCAGAATCGCGCCATCCATCTGGGCAGCGCCGGTGATCATGTTCTTCACATAGTCGGCGTGGCCCGGGCAGTCTACGTGGGCGTAGTGGCGGTTTTCGGTTTCGTATTCTACGTGCGCGGTATTGATGGTAATACCACGAGCCTTTTCTTCCGGCGCGCTATCGATCTGGGAGTAGTCTTTGGCTTCGCCACCGAACTTCTTCGACAGAATGGTGGTGATAGCGGCGGTCAGCGTAGTTTTACCATGGTCAACGTGACCGATGGTGCCGACGTTTACGTGCGGTTTAGTCCGCGCAAACTTTTCTTTTGCCATTTTGCAAAATTCCTTAATTAAAGAACAACAGATCAGGTTGGCCGAAGAGGACTTCGGCCAACCTCAGCGCGCATTACTTCTTGGCGTTCATGACGGTATCAGCGACGTGCTTCGGCGCCTCGGAGTAGTGCTTGAACTCCATGGAGTACGTAGCACGACCCTGGGTTGCCGAACGCAGGTCGGTCGAGTAACCGAACATCTCGGCCAGCGGTACTTCAGCCTTGATCTTCTTGCCACCCAGACCATCATCGTCCATACCCTGAACGATGCCACGGCGACGGTTCAGGTCGCCCATCACGTCGCCCATGTACTCTTCCGGCGTTTCCACTTCCACGGCCATCATCGGCTCAAGGATGCACGGACCGGCACGGCGCATGGCTTCCTTGAATGCAATAGAACCAGCCAGTTCGAAGGCGATCTGCGAAGAGTCGACATCGTGGTAGGAACCGAAGGTCAGACGCACGGTAACGTCCACCACCGGGAATCCAGCCAGAATACCGTTGCTCAGCGAGTTACGGATACCCTTGTCAACGGAAGGGATGAATTCGCGAGGAATCACACCACCCTTGATTTCGTCGATGAACTTGTAGCCCTGACCTTCGCCGGACGGTTCCAGAGTGATCGTACAATCACCGTACTGACCCTTACCACCAGACTGCTTGGCATGCTTACCCTGCACGTCAGTAACAGTCTTGGTGATGGTTTCACGGTAGGCCACCTGCGGAGCACCGACGTTGGCTTCAACGCCGAATTCGCGGCGCATGCGGTCAACCAGAATTTCCAGGTGCAGCTCACCCATACCGGAAATAATGGTCTGGCCCGATTCTTCATCGGTACGCACGCGGAACGACGGGTCTTCCTTGGCCAGGCGGTTCAGGGCAACGCCCATCTTTTCCTGGTCGGCCTTGGTCTTCGGCTCAACGGCAACGTGAATCACCGGGTCCGGGAATTCCATGCGCTCCAGAATCAGCGGTGCATCAACGGAGCACAGGGTTTCGCCGGTGGTCACTTCCTTCAGACCGATGGCGGCGGCGATGTCGCCAGCGCGGACTTCTTCGATCTCTTTACGGTCGTTGGCGTGCATCTGCACGATACGGCCGATACGCTCTTTCTTGCCCTTGACCGTGTTCAGCACGGTGTCGCCGGACTTCACCACGCCCGAGTAGACGCGGAAGAAGGTCAGCTGACCGACGTACGGGTCGTTCATCAGCTTGAATGCCAGCGCCGAGAAATGCTCGTCGTCGGAAGCCTTGCGGGTGGTCGGGGTGCCGTCGTCCAGCTCGCCCGGTACCGGAGGAACGTCCAGCGGGCTCGGCAGCAGATCGATCACGGCGTCCAGCATGCGCTGTACACCCTTGTTCTTGAACGCGGAACCGCACAGCATCGGCTGGATTTCGCAGCGCAGGGTACGCTGACGCAGGCCATCGACGATCTCTTCCTCGGTCAGCGTTTCGCCGCCCAAGTACTTGTCCATCATCTCGTCGCTGACTTCAGCAGCGGCTTCAACCATCTTCTCGCGCCATTCTTCGGCTACGGAAATCAGGTCGGCCGGGATCTCACCGTATTCGAACTTCATGCCCTGGGACGCTTCGTCCCAGATGATGGCCTTCATCTTCAAGAGGTCAACCACGCCCTCGAAGCCATCTTCGGCACCGATCGGCACCACGATAGGCACCGGGTTGCCGCGCAGACGGGTTTTCACCTGTTCTACGGCACGGAAGAAGTTGGCACCCTGACGGTCCATCTTGTTCACGAAGGCGATACGCGGAACCTGGTACTTGTTGGCCTGACGCCATACGGTTTCCGACTGCGGCTGCACACCGCCCACCGCGCAGTAAACCATCACGGCGCCGTCCAGCACACGCATGGAACGCTCTACCTCGATGGTAAAGTCCACGTGTCCCGGGGTGTCGATGATGTTGAAGCGGTGCTCCGGATACTGCAGGCCCATACCCTTCCAGAACGTGGTGGTAGCGGCGGAGGTAATGGTGATACCACGCTCCTGCTCTTGCTCCATCCAGTCCATGGTGGCGGCGCCGTCGTGAACTTCACCAATCTTGTGGTTCACACCGGTGTAAAACAGAATGCGCTCGGTAGTAGTGGTCTTACCGGCGTCAATGTGAGCGCTGATACCAATGTTACGGTAGCGCTCGATAGGAGTTTTCCTAGCCACGGCCAAAACCTTCTCGGTGGGTTTAACTTAGAAACGGAAGTGCGAGAACGCCTTGTTGGCTTCGGCCATGCGGTGAACTTCTTCACGCTTCTTCATGGCGCCGCCACGGCCTTCGGCCGCGTCGATCAGTTCACCGGCCAGACGCAGGTCCATGGATTTTTCACCGCGCTTGCGGGCTGCATCGCGCAACCAGCGCATAGCGAGCGCCATACGGCGTGCCGGACGTACCTCAACTGGAACCTGATAGTTTGCACCACCTACGCGGCGGCTCTTCACTTCGACAACCGGCTTGGCATTGGACAGTGCGGTATTGAACACTTCAATGGCATTCTTGCCGGTTTTCTTTTCAATCTGGTCCAGCGCGCCGTAGATAATGCGCTCTGCAACGGATTTCTTGCCGTCGATCATCACGACGTTCATGAATTTGGAGAGATCCTGGCTACCGAACTTCGGATCCGGCAGGATTTCGCGCTTGGGGACTTCTCTGCGTCTTGGCATGGTAATTCCTTAAATCAATTCAGTTGAGCTTGATGCTCATGGCGCCCAGTGGAGCAACCACTTACTCGACGGTATGTCACCGCCGTTCACGTTCCGAGGCTAGCGACTTACTTAGGACGCTTGGCACCGTACTTGGAACGGGACTGCTTACGGTCTTTCACGCCAGCGGTATCCAGCGAACCGCGAACGGTGTGGTAACGCACACCCGGCAAGTCTTTTACACGACCGCCACGGATCAGCACCACGGAGTGTTCCTGCAGGTTGTGGCCTTCACCACCGATGTAGGAAATCACTTCGAAACCGTTGGTCAGACGAACCTTGCACACTTTACGCAGTGCGGAGTTCGGCTTTTTCGGGGTCGTGGTGTAAACACGGGTGCACACACCGCGCTTCTGCGGGCAGGCCTCCAGCGCCGGCACCTTGCTCTTCGCTTGTTCAGCGAGGCGGCCTTTGCGCACGAGTTGGTTGATGGTTGGCATTACTATCAGTTCCTTGTTGAGTCATGGACGGCAACATGCCGCCCAGAAGGACGGAGGATTATATTTTAAGCAGTCTTACAGCGTCAATGAAAAGACGCTGCCTTCCAACGTTAACCGTTGAAAGGACAGCGTTTTTTCAACACTTCAGCAACAGAAGACGATTACTCGTTGCCTTCGAACGTCTCCATTTGCGGTTCCAGCAGCTGCTGGTCGGCCCCGCCCTCGCCGCCAGGCGCATGACGGCGACGGTTGCGGTGGTAGGCCAGACCGGTACCGGCCGGAATCAGACGACCGACGATGACGTTTTCCTTCAGGCCACGCAGGTCGTCCTTCTTGCCCATGATCGCCGCTTCGGTCAGCACGCGCGTGGTTTCCTGGAACGACGCTGCCGAGATGAAGGAGTCGGTGGACAGCGAGGCCTTGGTGATACCCAACAGCACGTTGTCGTAATGCGCCGGTTCCTTGCCTTCGGCCAACATCTCGTCGTTCTTCGCCAGTACTTCAGCACGCTCGACCTGCTCGCCCTGGATGAAGTCGGTATCGCCCGAATCGGTGATGACCACACGACGCAGCATCTGGCGAATGATCACCTCGATGTGCTTGTCGTTAATCTTCACACCCTGCAGACGATACACTTCCTGCACTTCCTGGACGATGTAACGCGCCAGCGCCTCGATACCCTGCAGGCGCAGGATGTCGTGCGGATCGACGGCACCGTCGACGATCAGTTCGCCGCGGTTCACCACCTGACCATCGTGCACCAGGACGTGCTTGTCTTTCGGGATCAGGCTCTCGAAGCCGTTGCCGTCCAGGTCCGTAATGATCAGGCGCTGCTTGCCCTTGGTGTCCTTACCGAACGAAACGGTACCGGTCACTTCGGCCAGCATGCCGGCGTCCTTCGGCGAACGCGCTTCGAACAGCTCGGCCACTCGCGGCAGACCACCGGTAATGTCGCGGGTCTTGGTCGATTCCTGCGGGATACGCGCCAGTACTTCGCCCTTGCCCACTTCCTGACCGTCGCGCACGGTAATGATGGCGCCGACCTGGAAGGTGATCGAGACCGACGAATCGGAACCGGCGAGCTTCACTTCGTTGCCGAACTCGTCGAGCAGCTTCACCAGCGGACGCAGCATCTTGGACTGCGAACCGGCACGGCGCTTCGGATCGATCACCACCAACGTCGACAGGCCGGTTACTTCATCGGTCTGCTTGGCGACGGTGTTGCCTTCTTCCACGTTCTCGAACTTCACGCGACCGGCATACTCGGTGATGATCGGACGGGTGTGCGGGTCCCATGTGGCCAGTACGGCGCCGGCCTTGATCACCATGCCGTCGTTGACCAGCAGCGTGGCGCCGTACGGCACCTTGTGACGTTCGCGCTCGCGGCCGATGTCGTCGTGGATCACCACTTCGCCGGAGCGGGTGATGACGATCAGCTCGCCCTTATTGTTGGCCACGTAGCGCATCTGGCTGGAGAAGCGCACGGTACCATTGGACTTACCTTCAACCTGGCTGGCCGCGGCCGAACGGGACGCCGCACCACCGATGTGGAAGGTACGCATGGTCAGCTGGGTACCCGGTTCACCGATCGACTGGGCAGCGATCACACCGACTGCCTCGCCGGCGTTGACGCGCTTGCCGCGTGCCAGATCGCGACCGTAGCACTTGGCACACAGACCGTAGCGGGTATCGCAGGTGATCGCGGTGCGCACCTTGACTTCGTCGATGCCCAGGCTGTCGATCATTTCGACCAGATACTCGTCGAGCAGCGTGCCGGCTTCGATCACGGTCTCGCTGGTGGACGGATCGACTACGTCGCTGGCGGTAACGCGGCCGAGAATACGGTCGCGCAGCGCTTCGATCACGTCACCGCCCTGCAATACCGCCTTCATCACGAAGCCGTTGGTGGTGCCGCAATCGTCCTCGATCACCACCAGATCCTGCGTCACGTCGACCAGACGACGAGTCAGGTAACCGGAGTTGGCGGTCTTCAGCGCGGTATCCGCCAGACCCTTACGGGCACCGTGGGTCGAGATGAAGTACTGCAGCACCGTCAGACCTTCGCGGAAGTTGGCGGTAATCGGCGTTTCGATGATCGAACCATCCGGCTTCGCCATCAGACCCCGCATACCGGCCAGCTGCTTGATCTGAGCAGCGGACCCCCGGGCACCGGAGTCGGCCATCATGTAAATGGAGTTGAAGGACTCCTGGTCGACTTCCTTGCCGTCCTTGTCCAGCACTTTCTGGGTGGACAGGTCGTCCATCATCGCCTTGGCGATCTTGTCGCCGGTACGACCCCAGATGTCCACGACCTTGTTGTAGCGTTCGCCGTTGGTCACCAGACCTTGACGATACTGCTCTTCGATTTCTTTCACTTCCTTCTGGGCTTCGCCCAGCAGCTCGACCTTCTTGGCCGGGATCTGCATGTCGTCGACGCAGATCGAGATGCCGCCGCGGGTGGAGAAAGCGAAACCGGTGTACATCAGCTGGTCGGCGAAAATGACCGTGTCGCGGATGCCGCAACGACGGAACGAAGCGTTGATCAGCTTCGAGATTTCTTTCTTCTTCAGCGCCTTGTTGATGTGTTCGAACGGCAGGCCCTTCGGCAGGATGTCCGACAGCAGCGCGCGGCCAACGGTGGTGTCGTAGCGCTTGATCACCGGCTGAAACTCGCCCTGCTCGTCCTTTTCCCACTCGCGCAGACGCACGGTGATGCGGGTAGCCAGCTCAACCTGACGGGTTTCGTAGGCGCGGTGCACTTCCTTGGTGTCGGCAAACACCATGCCTTCGCCCTTGCCGTTCACCTTGTCGCGGGTCATGTAGTACAGACCCAGCACGATATCCTGCGACGGCACGATGATCGGCTCGCCGTTGGCCGGCGACAGCACGTTGTTGGTGGCCAGCATCAGGGTGCGGGCTTCCATCTGTGCTTCCAGCGACAGCGGCACGTGAACGGCCATCTGGTCACCGTCGAAGTCGGCGTTGAACGCCGCGCAGACCAGCGGGTGCAGCTGGATCGCCTTGCCTTCGATCAGCACCGGCTCGAACGCCTGGATACCCAGACGGTGCAGCGTCGGCGCACGGTTCAGCAATACCGGATGTTCGCGGATGACGTCTTCGAGGATGTCCCAGACTTCCGGCACTTCCTGTTCGACCAGTTTCTTGGCGGCCTTGATGGTGGAGGCCAGGCCCAGCACTTCCAGCTTGTGGAAGATGAACGGCTTGAACAGTTCCAGTGCCATCTTCTTCGGCAGGCCGCACTGGTGCAGACGCAGGGTCGGACCCACGGTAATCACGGAACGACCGGAATAGTCGACGCGCTTACCCAGCAGGTTCTGACGGAAGCGACCGCCCTTACCCTTGATCATGTCGGCCAGCGACTTCAGCGGACGCTTGTTGGCACCGGTCATGGCCTTGCCGCGACGACCGTTGTCGAGCAGCGAGTCAACCGATTCCTGCAGCATGCGCTTCTCGTTGCGCACGATGATGTCCGGTGCGCGCAGTTCCAGCAGACGCTTCAGACGGTTGTTACGGTTGATGACACGGCGATACAAATCGTTCAGGTCGGAAGTGGCGAAACGGCCACCGTCCAGCGGTACCAGCGGACGCAGTTCCGGCGGCAGCACCGGCAGCACTTCCAGAATCATCCATTCCGGCTTCATCCCGGAACGCAGGAAGGCCTCCAGCACTTTCAGGCGCTTGGCGATCTTCTTGATCTTGGTGTCGGAACTGGTCGCCTCGAGCTCGCGACGCAGGGTCTCGATCTCGTTGTTCAGATCCAGGCTGCGCAGCAGTTCGCGTACGGCCTCGGCGCCCATCATGGCCTTGAAGTCGTCGCCGTACTGGTCTTCCTTGTCGAGGAAGTCTTCCTCCGTCAGCAACTGGCCGCGCTGCATCGGGGTCATGCCCGGGTCGGTGACCACGAAGCCTTCGAAGTACAGAACGCGTTCGATGTCGCGCAGGGTCATGTCGAGCACCATGCCCAGGCGGGACGGCAGGCTCTTCAGGAACCAGATGTGTGCGGTCGGGCTGGCCAGTTCGATGTGGCCCATGCGCTCGCGGCGCACCTTGGACAGGGTGACTTCAACGCCACACTTCTCGCAGATCACGCCGCGATGCTTGAGACGCTTGTACTTGCCGCACAGGCATTCGTAGTCCTTCACCGGCCCGAAGATGCGGGCGCAGAACAGGCCGTCGCGTTCCGGCTTGAAGGTACGATAGTTGATGGTTTCAGGCTTCTTGACCTCACCGTAGGACCAGGAACGGATCTTGTCCGGTGAAGCGATGCCGATCTTAATCGCATCAAACTCTTCTTCTTGCGTAACTTGCTTAAAGAGGTCGAGCAGAGCTTTCATTGCGTCTCCAGTCAGGAGACCGCGCTTCGGCCAAGGTTGGCCGAAGCGCGGCAATCCTAATTAATAACGTTCCAGGTCGATGTCGAGGCCGAGGGAGCGGATTTCCTTCACCAGCACGTTGAAGGACTCCGGCATGCCGGCGTCGATCTTGTGCTCACCCTTGACGATGTTCTCGTACACCTTGGTACGACCGGTCACGTCGTCGGACTTCACGGTCAGCATTTCCTGCAGGGTGTAGGCGGCGCCGTAGGCTTCCAGCGCCCACACTTCCATCTCACCGAAGCGCTGGCCACCGAACTGCGCCTTACCACCCAGCGGCTGCTGGGTCACCAGCGAGTACGGACCGGTGGAACGGGCGTGCATCTTGTCGTCGACCAAGTGGTGCAGCTTCAGGTAGTGCATCACGCCGACGGTGACCTTGCGGTCGAAGGCTTCGCCGGAGCGGCCGTCGCACAGCGTCATCTGGGTCTTCGATTCGTTGAAGGCCAGCAGATCGGTGTGCGGATCTTCGTCCGGGTAGGCCAGGTCCAGCATCATCCGGATTTCGGACTCCTTGGCCCCGTCGAATACCGGCGTGGCGAACGGCATGCCCTTGGCCAGGTTCTCAGCCAGGTCGAGGATTTCCGTATCGCTCATCGCGGCGATCTCTTCCGGTTTGCCGGTCTGGTTGTAGACGCGCTCCAGGTAGTTGCGAATATCGGCCACGGCGCGCTGCGATTGCAGCATGCGGTTGACCTGCTCGCCGATACCCTTGCCGGCCCAGCCCAGGTGCACTTCCAGAATCTGGCCGATGTTCATACGCGACGGTACGCCCAGCGGGTTCAGCACGATGTCGACCGGGCGACCATCGCCCATGTACGGCATGTCTTCCACCGGCAGGATGCGCGATACCACACCCTTGTTACCGTGACGACCGGCCATCTTGTCACCGGCCTGCAGGCGACGCTTCACGGCCAGGTAAACCTTGACCATCTTCTGCACGCCCGGCGGCAGCTCGTCGCCCTGGGTCAGCTTGCGCTTCTTGTCTTCGAACTTGAGGTCGAATTCTTCACGCTTCTGCGCCAGGCTTTCCTTGATCAGCTCGAGCTGCTTGGCGATGTCTTCGTCGGCCATGCGGATATCGAACCAGTCGTGCTTGGACGGCAGGCCGTCCAGGTATTCACTGTCGATTGCGGTGCCCTTGGCCAGACGCTTCGGACCACCGTTGGCGACCTTGCCCATGATCAGGCGTTCGATACGGCTGAAGGCGTCGTTGTCGAAGATGCGCAGCTGGTCGTTCAGGTCGAGGCGGTAGCGCTTCAGTTCGGCGTCGATGATCGACTGGGCGCGCTTGTCGCGCTCGATGCCCTCACGGGTGAACACCTGCACGTCGATCACGGTACCGGTCATGCCGGTCGGCACGCGCAGCGAGGTATCCTTCACGTCGGACGCCTTCTCGCCGAAGATCGCGCGCAGCAGCTTCTCTTCCGGGGTCAGCTGGGTTTCGCCCTTCGGCGTTACCTTGCCCACCAGCACGTCGCCGGCTTCCACTTCGGCGCCGATGTAGACGATGCCGGAATCATCCAGACGGCCGGCCATGCGCTCGGACAGGTTCGGGATGTCGCGGGTGATTTCTTCCGGCCCCAGCTTGGTATCGCGGGCGACGACCGACAGCTCTTCGATGTGGATCGAGGTGTAACGGTCTTCGGCCACCACCTTCTCCGAGATCAGGATTGAATCCTCGAAGTTGTAGCCGTTCCACGGCATGAAGGCGATGGTCATGTTCTGACCCAGCGCCAGTTCGCCGAGGTCGGTCGAAGCACCATCGGCCACCACATCGCCGCGGGCGATCTTGTCGCCCATCTTCACCACCGGGCGCTGGTTGATGTTGGTGTTCTGGTTGGAGCGCGTGAACTTGGTGAGGTTGTAGATATCCACACCGACTTCACCGGCCAGGGCCTCTTCGTCGTTGACGCGGACCACGATACGGTTGGCATCGACGTAGTCGACCACGCCGCCACGGCGCGCCACCACGGTGGTACCCGAGTCGACCGCCACCGAGCGCTCGATGCCGGTCCCGACGAACGGCTTCTCCGGGCGCAGGCACGGCACGGCCTGACGCTGCATGTTGGCACCCATCAGGGCACGGTTGGCGTCATCGTGTTCGAGGAACGGAATCAGCGAGGCCGCGACCGACACCACCTGACCGGTGGCGACGTCCATGTACTGCACGCGGTCCGGCGTCGCCAGAATGGTTTCCCCCTTCTCGCGGCAAGTCACCAGTTCGTCGATCAGCGTACCGTCGCTGTCCAGCTCGGCGTTGGCCTGGGCGATGACGTAACGGCCTTCCTCGATCGCCGACAGGTAATCGATTTCCATCGTCACCTTGCCGTCGATCACCTTGCGGTACGGGGTTTCCAGGAAGCCGAACTCGTTGGTACGGGCATAGACCGACAGCGAGTTGATCAGACCGATGTTCGGACCTTCCGGCGTTTCGATCGGGCACACACGGCCGTAGTGGGTCGGGTGTACGTCGCGCACTTCGAAGCCGGCACGTTCGCGGGTCAGACCGCCCGGGCCCAGGGCCGAAACGCGGCGCTTGTGGGTAATTTCCGACAGCGGGTTAGTCTGGTCCATGAACTGCGACAGCTGCGACGAGCCGAAGAACTCCTTGATCGCGGCCGATACCGGCTTGGCGTTGATCAGGTCGTGCGGCATCAGGTTGTCGGATTCGGCCTGGTTCAGGCGTTCCTTCACCGCACGCTCGACACGGACCAGACCGGCGCGGAACTGGTTTTCGGCCAGTTCGCCCACCGAACGCACACGGCGGTTACCCAGGTGATCGATATCGTCCACCTCGCCACGGCCGTTCTTCAGTTCGCACAGGATGGCGATCACCGACACGATGTCTTCGGTGGTCAGCGTGGCGTCGGCCACGTCGCGGCGCTCGGCGAATTTCTCGCCGATCAGCGTCTTGAACCACTCCGGGGTCTTGTCGTCGAACTTGTACTGATAAGTGCGGGTGTTGAACTTCATCCGGCCCACGCGCGACAGATCGTAGGTGTCCGGGCTGAAGAACAGGCGCTGGAACAACTGCTCGACGGCATCTTCGGTTGGCGGTTCGCCCGGGCGCATCATGCGGTAGATCGCTACGCGCGCCTGCAGCCGATCCTGGATGTCGTCCACGCGCAACGTCTGCGCGATGTAGGAGCCCTGGTCCAGGTCGTTGGTGAACAGAACGTCAACCTGCGGAATCTCGGCGAGTGCCAGCTTGGCCAGTATCTCTTCGCTGATTTCCTCGTTGGCACGGGCAATCACTTCGCCGCTGTCGGTATTCACCACGGCGCGTGCCAGCATCTTGCCCAACAGCGCATCGGACGGTACTTCGATACGGTCGAGGTTGGCCGCGACGATGTCGCGGATGTGCTTGGCGGTGATGCGCTTGTCCTTGGCGACGATCAGCTTGCCGTCCGGCGCCACGATATCGAATTTGGCTACTTCGCCCTTGAGGCGGTCGGCCACCACTTTCATGTGGACGCCGTCGTTGCCGAGATAGAAGGTATCGGTATTGTAGAACTCGGAGAGAATCTGCTCTTCGTTGTAGCCCAGCGCCTTCAGCAGGATGGTCACCGGCATCTTGCGGCGACGGTCGATACGGAAGTACAGGTGATCCTTCGGATCGAATTCGAAATCGAGCCAGGAGCCGCGGTAAGGAATCACGCGTGCCGAGAACAGCAGCTTACCCGAGGAATGCGTCTTGCCGCGGTCGTGCTCGAAGAACACGCCCGGGGAACGGTGCAGCTGGGAGACGATGACCCGCTCGGTGCCGTTGATGATGAAGGACCCGTTAGTGGTCATGAGCGGAATTTCGCCCATGTAAACTTCATTCTCGCGCACCTCCTTCACCACCGGTTTGGAGGACTCCTTGTCCAGGATAGTCAGGCGAATACGTGCGCGCAACGGCGACGCGTAGGTGATGCCGCGCAGCTGGCACTCCTGAACATCGAACGGGGGCTCACCAAGAATATAGTGTGCGAAATCCAGACGGGCATAGCCGTTGTGGCTCACGATCGGGAAAATCGAATTGAATGCCGCCTGCAGCCCAGCCTCCTTGCGCTGGTCGATAGGCACGCCCAGCTGGAGGAATTCGGTGTACGAATCGATCTGGGTCGCCAACAGGAATGGGACATCGAGAACACTGTCGCGTTTCGCAAAGCTCTTACGAATACGCTTCTTCTCAGTAAACGAATAACTCATAGAGTCTCCATCGAGATGGGGTGGCGCAAGAAATCAAAAGTCAGCAGCCACGCACGCATTGATTGCTGGCTTTTACTTTCTTCGTGTCGGCCAATCACAAGCGCAATAAGGCTGGCGGATTTCTCCGCCAGCCTCACTCATCTTCCGGTCAGGAAGATTACTTCACTTCAGCCTTAGCACCGGCTTCGGTCAGCTGCTTCAGCACTTCTTCGGCTTCAGCCTTGGATACGCCTTCCTTCACAGCCTTCGGAGCGCCGTCTACCAGATCCTTGGCTTCTTTCAGGCCCAGACCGGTGATAGCACGTACAACCTTGATCACGTTGACCTTGTTATCGCCAGCAGCGGACAGGATCACGTCGAATTCGGTCTTCTCTTCAGCAGCGGCAGCGCCACCAGCAGCCGGGCCGGCAACGGCAACGGCAGCAGCGGAAACGCCGAACTTCTCTTCGAACGCCTTAACCAGGTCGTTCAGTTCCATAACGGTCAGGGCGCCAACGGCCTCGAGGATGTCTTCTTTGGTAATTGCCATGTGAAATTCTCCTGAATTCGGAATAAGTCAGATTGATTAAGCCGCCTCGGCTTGCTTCTTCTCGGCAAGGGCTGCCAGGCCGCGGGCGAAGCCGGCCATCGGAGCTTGCAGAACGTAGAGAAGCTTGCTGAGCAGTTCTTCGCGGCTCGGGATCGAGGCCAGCTCAGCTACCTGAGCGGCGTCCAGCACCTTGCCATCGTAAGAACCTGCCTTGATGACGATTTTGTCATCTTGCTTGGCGAACTGTTGCAGCACCTTGGCAGCAGCAACCGGGTCAGCCGAAATACCGTACACGAGCGGACCGACCATCTGGTCAGCCAGGCCCGCGAAGGCGGTGTCGGCCACGGCGCGACGCACCAGCGTGTTCTTCAGAACGCGCAGATACACACCGTTCTCACGTGCTTTCGCACGGAGTTGGGTCATGCTACCAACCTCGATGCCACGATATTCGGCGATAACGAGGGTCTGGGCATCTACCAGTTGGGCAGATACTTCGGCCACTACCGCCTTTTTATCTTCAAGATTGAGACTCAAGGTCTAGCTCCTAGTCTGAAATGAAGCGGCGAACCGCTCCGCTTTGCAGCGGCGACCTGTTCAGGAGACACAGCAGAACTATCTGATGGTGCCCATGGGCGGAATTGAACCGCCGACCTCTCCCTTACCAAGGGAGTGCTCTACCCCTGAGCTACATGGGCCCGTAAGACGTTTTGACAGCCTTCTACTCGGGCACACCGTCTGCGCAGGATGTCTTGCGACGATTAAGCCTTGCGGCTCCTACGGTCTTTGACAATCCGGCGGGCGAAACGCCCGCCGGCCCAAAGTCATGGCAAACCCGGAGGTTTGCCGCACCATCGCATTAAGCGTTGACGGTGCTGGTATCTACGCGCACACCAACACCCATGGTGCTGGATACGGCGATTTTCCGCAGGTACAGGCCCTTGGAAGCAGCCGGCTTAGCTTTCACCAGGGCGTCGACCAGAGCGGACAGGTTTTCACGCAGGGCTTCGGCTTCGAAGGAAGCACGGCCGATGGTAGCGTGAATGATACCTGCCTTGTCGGTACGGTACTGAACCTGACCGGCCTTGGCGTTCTTCACGGCTTCGGCAACGTTCGGGGTCACGGTACCCACCTTCGGGTTCGGCATCAGGCCGCGCGGACCGAGGATTTGGCCCAGCTGACCGACCACGCGCATCGCATCCGGAGAAGCGATAACAACATCGAAGTCCAGCTGACCAGCCTTGATTTGCTCGGCCAGATCGTCGAAACCGACGATTTCAGCACCCGCAGCCTTGGCGGCTTCGGCGTTGGCGCCTTGCGCAAACACGGCAACACGCACCGACTTACCGGTACCGCGCGGCAGCACTACGGAGCCACGCACGACCTGGTCGGATTTACGCGGATCCACACCCAGGTTCACGGCGATGTCGATCGACTCGTCGAACTTGGCGGTAGCCGCTTCTTTTACCAGCGACAAAGCTTCGTCAACAGCGTACAGCTTGTTGGCGTCGATCTTGGCGTTCAGAGCCTTCAGGCGCTTGGAAACCTTAGCCATTACACACCCTCCACTTTCAGACCCATGGAACGAGCGGAACCGGCGATGGTGCGCACGGCAGCATCCAGATCGGCAGCGGTCAGGTCCGGGGACTTGGTCTTGGCGATCTCTTCCAGCTGGGCGCGAGTAACGGTACCCACCTTGTCGGTATGCGGCTTCGGGCTACCCTTCTGGATACCAGCGGCCTTCTTCAGCAGGATGGTTGCCGGCGGAGTCTTCATCACGAAGGTGAAGGACTTATCCGCGTAGGCGGTGATCACCACCGGAATCGGCAGACCCGGCTCGACGCCTTGAGTCTGGGCGTTGAACGCCTTGCAGAATTCCATGATGTTCAGACCACGCTGACCCAGCGCCGGACCGATCGGCGGCGACGGGTTGGCTTTACCAGCGGGCACTTGCAGCTTGATATAGCCGACAATCTTCTTTGCCACGATTTAGCTCCTAATACGGGTAGTAACGCAGGCGAGGCGCCCGCTTCCCAGACGAAAGGGCATGATTATACATGCCCTCCAACAAACTGCCAAGCAGAATTACAGCTTCTCTACCTGGTTGAAATCCAGCTCAACCGGCGTTTCACGTCCGAAGATCTGCACCGACACGCGAATCTTGTTGCGCTCGTAGTTCACCTCATCGACCGAACCATTGAAGTCGTTGAACGGCCCATCGATGACTCGCACCCTCTCGCCGACCTCGAACAACACCTTCGGCTTCGGCTTTTCCACGCCTTCCTGCATTTGCTGCATAATCGACTCGACTTCCTTCTTGGAAATCGGAGCCGGGCGGTTGGCGGTACCACCAACGAAGCCGGTGACTTTCGGCGTGCTCTTCACCAGATGCCAGGTTTCATCGGTCATTTCCATTTCGACCAGCACGTAGCCCGGGAAGAATTTGCGCTCCGAGATGGACTTGCGGCCATTCTTGACGTCAACCACTTCCTCTACCGGCACCAGCACCTGACCGAACAGGTCAGCCACCTCGGAGCGCTCGATACGCTCTCGCAGCGCCTTCTGCACGCTCTTTTCAAAACCCGAATAGGCATGCACCACATACCAACGCTTAGCCATTATTAACCTCGACCGAGAAGCACGTCATAGAACAGCCAGGACAACCCCGAGTCGACCAGCCACATGAATAACGCCAGGATCAATACGAACACGAACACCAGGCCCGTCATCTGCAGGGCCTCCTTGCGTGTCGGCCATACCACCTTGCGACCTTCCGCCACCGACTCCTGCGCGTAGCCGACGAAGGCCTTGCCGGTCGCCGAAGTCCACACCACGGCAGCCGCCGCCGCCAGACTGACCACGAAGGCCAGCACCCGCAGCACACCCTGGGTTTCCGGAATCATGTAAAAGCCAACAATACCGACAGCGACGATCAGCCCTGCCAGTGCCAGCTTGATTTTGTCTTGCATTTCCATGTGCGGGATTTTCTCTGCGTGAATGCGACAAAAGACCAACCGGCGCGCAAGCGCCGGCTGGTCTTAATTGGCAGGCCAGGAGGGTCTCGAACCCCCAACCCTCGGTTTTGGAGACCGATACTCTACCAATTGAGCTACTGGCCTAAAACCTTTTCAGATCAAGCAATGATCTTGGCAACAACGCCGGCGCCGACGGTACGGCCACCTTCGCGGATGGCGAAGCGCAGACCTTCTTCCATGGCGATCGGAGCGATCAGTTCCACGGTGATTTCCACGTTGTCACCCGGCATTACCATTTCCACGCCTTCGGCCAGGCTAACAGCGCCGGTCACGTCGGTGGTGCGGAAGTAGAACTGCGGACGGTAGTTGGCGAAGAACGGGGTGTGACGGCCACCTTCTTCTTTGCTCAGTACGTAGACCGAAGCAGAGAACTTGGTGTGCGGGGTGATCGAACCCGGCTTGGCCAGAACCTGGCCACGCTCGACGTCTTCACGCTTGGTACCGCGCAGCAGCACGCCAACGTTGTCACCAGCCTGACCTTGGTCCAGCAGCTTGCGGAACATTTCCACGCCGGTGCAGGTGGTCTTGGCGGTGGCCTTCAGGCCCACGATTTCCAGTTCTTCACCGACCTTGACGATGCCGCGCTCAACACGACCGGTCACCACGGTGCCACGGCCGGAGATCGAGAATACGTCTTCGATCGGCAGCAGGAACGGCTTGTCAACAGCACGTTCCGGGGTCGGGATGTAGCTGTCCAGCGCGTCGGCCAGACGGAAGATCGACGGTTCGCCGTATTCCGACTGGTCGCCTTCCAGCGCCAGACGAGCGGAGCCGATGATGATCGGGGTGTCGTCGCCCGGGAAGTCGTAGGACGACAGCAGGTCGCGCACTTCCATTTCCACCAGTTCCAGCAGCTCGGCGTCGTCCACCAGGTCAGCCTTGTTCAGGTAGACGATGATGTACGGTACACCTACCTGACGGGACAGCAGGATGTGTTCGCGGGTTTGCGGCATCGGACCGTCAGCGGCCGAGCACACCAGAATCGCGCCATCCATCTGGGCAGCACCGGTGATCATGTTCTTCACATAGTCGGCGTGGCCCGGGCAGTCTACGTGGGCGTAGTGGCGGTTTTCGGTTTCGTATTCTACGTGCGCGGTATTGATGGTAATACCACGAGCCTTTTCTTCCGGCGCGCTATCGATCTGGGAGTAGTCTTTGGCTTCGCCACCGAACTTCTTCGACAGAATGGTGGTGATAGCGGCGGTCAGCGTAGTTTTACCATGGTCAACGTGACCGATGGTGCCGACGTTTACGTGCGGTTTAGTCCGCGCAAACTTTTCCTTAGCCATGGCAAAATTTCCTGAATCCGAAACAAATTAAGCGAGTGGTGCCCATGGGCAGAATTGAACTGCCGACCTCTCCCTTACCAAGGGAGTGCTCTACCCCTGAGCTACATGGGCCCTAAAACTGACATATAACGTCTGGAGCGGGTGAAGGGAATCGAACCCTCGTCGTAAGCTTGGAAGGCTTCTGCTCTACCATTGAGCTACACCCGCCCATCACGATCACGGACGACTTTACTACACGCCGCCAAGACGTTTAAAAGTATTCTGGTGGAGGGAGAAGGATTCGAACCTTCGAAGGCAGAGCCGTCAGATTTACAGTCTGATCCCTTTGACCGCTCGGGAATCCCTCCTGAAAGAGACCCGAATATTATAGACAGCCCCAAACCCCGTCAACACCTTTTTTGAAAAAAACCGCATTTTCTTGCGAATAAAAAACCGAAGGGTCCGGCGGCATGATTTGCCAGCGGACCCTTCTCTTTTCGCATCAGGCACTTAGCGTCGCATCAGGCCTTGCCGCTGATGCGTAGATACTTCTGATACAGCTCGTCCTGCGTTTCCTGGCGGTTCGGATCCAGCGGAATGCAGTCGACCGGACAGACCTGCTGGCACTGCGGTTCGTCGTAATGGCCAACGCACTGGGTACACAGGTTGGGGTCGATCTCGTAGATTTCCTCGCCCTGCGAGATGGCGTTGTTCGGGCACTCCGGCTCACAGACGTCGCAGTTGATGCACTCGTCAGTAATCATCAAAGACATAGTATTTTCCTCAAGTATTTCATGTTTGAATTCTGTCACCCGGCTTGCCGGCCCGCAAGTCCTCACTGTTATATGGATATAGCGAGCTCCGGCGCGACGGGCTACAGGCTTGCTCCTGGCCGGTCCCGCCCGAGCAGCCCGTAATGGACCAGGCCGGCGCGGCCTTCTTTTATCCGTTGCCAGCCGTCGAGTCCGGGCCAACTGGCCGCCTCGACGTAGACTCGCGCATCGTCGGCGAGCACGGCCGGCAGCAGTGGCAGGATTTGTTCGAGCAGCTCGGAACGGTAGGGTGGATCGAGAAACACCAGGTCGAAGCGCTCGCGACAGCTTTTGAGGTAATGCAGCGCATCCATCACCACGACCTCGATCGACTGCGCCGTGAGCAGCTGGCGATTGGCCTTGAGGCTGTCGGCGACCTTGCGCGATTTTTCCACCATGACCACGCGCCGCGCCCGGCGCGAGGCGGCTTCGAAACCCAACGCGCCGCTGCCGGCGAACAGATCGAGGCAGTTGAGCCCGTCCAGCTCCTGTCCAAGCCAGTTGAACAGGGTTTCGCGCACGCGGTCGGGGGTTGGCCGAAGGCCTTCGGCGTCGGGGAACGGCAATTGCCGGCGACGGTAGTCGCCACCGATGATCCGAACTTGGTTTCTGGCTTGACTCATGGTGAAGCGGTAAAAAAATCAAGGCGCAGAGTTTACCGTGATCCGGTGCTCGGCGCCTTAATTTTAATCAGTTAACCGCTGCGTGGACGATCAAGGGACGACATCACCAACCTGCAAGGACTGGGTCCCGGTCTCGATCGACACAGCCAGCGGCGCCCACAGCGCCCCTGCCCCGGCCGTGCGCAGGCGGGAGCAGCCACGTTGGTGCAACGGTCAGGAATTCGGCCCGACGATGACCGTCGCCATTTGCTCGGGGTGGATGCGACGTCGCCAGGCATCGCGTACTTGTTCTGGCGTGACCGCCGCGACGTGCTTCACGTAATCGTCGAGGAAAGTCAGCGGCAACTGGTACAAACCGATCACGCCGAGATAGCCCAGCAGCTTGCCGTTGCTATCGAAGCGCAAAGGGAAGCCTCCGATGATGTTGGCCTTGGCCTGCTCCAGCTCGGCCGCGCTCGGTCCCTCCTCGATGAACTGTTGCAGCGTGTCACGCGTGACCTTGAGGGCAGTCGCGGCCTGGTCGTTGCGGGTGGAGAGCCCGATAGCGAATTCGCCAGCGCGCTGATACGGGCTGAAGTTGCTGCTGACGCCATAGGTGAGGCCGCGCTTGTCGCGCACTTCCTTCATCAGCCGGGCGTCGAAACCGCCGCCGCCCAGCACGTAATTGCCGACCAGCAGGGGGAAGTAATCCGGATCGTCACGGGTGATCACCGGCATGCCCAGCGCCATGTGGGTCTGCGTTCCGGGATGAGTCAGCTTGACCGTCTTGCCGGCGGGCGGTAATGCCACCTGCGGCATGGCGGGCAGGCTGCCCGGGCGGTTGGCGAGCCCGGCAAGCAGTTCTTCGGCCAACCTTTCCGCTTCCGTCCGGCTCAGGTCGCCGACGATCGACACCACGGCGTAGCGCGGCTGGTAGTGGCTGCGCCAGAACGCCATCAGGTCGGCGCGGGTGATCGATTTGAGCGATGCGGCGGACACCCGGGCGTTGATGCCGTAGGGATGCTGCGGGTACATCAGCCGGGTCAGCTCGCGCTGCGCCAGGAAACCGGCGTCGTTTTCTTCCTGGCGCAGGTTTTCGATGGTACGCGCCTTTTCCCGCTCGAGGATGGCCGCGGGGAAGGCGGGCCGGGCCAGCACGTCCGCCGCCAGCGCCACCGCTTGTTCGCGCACCGCCGGACGCGCCAGGGTGCGCAGCGTGATGCCGGCCCCCTCGAGTTCGGCGAACGCCGACAGCGACGAGGCGGTATCGGCCAGTGCTTCGCGCAACTGTTCTTCGCTGCGCTTGGCGGTGCCGGCGTCGAGCAGGCTGGCGGTCATGTCGCTGACGCCGGGCTTGGCCGGGTCTTCGCGCCGGTTGCCGGCGTCGAACTCGACGCGCAGGTCGACGATGGGGTTGGCATGGGCCTCGACGAAGTAGACGCGGGCACCCTGGGCGCTGTTCCAGTGCTGGATGGTCACGGCCTGCGCCATGCCACTAAGCAGCATGGAGGCAGCCAGCCAGCCGATCACGCTTTTGCGCAGTTTAACGGACATGAGTCTGATCCCCTTGTGGCATGGCCGGCGTACGCGGCGTCTCTCCCTGCTGCGGCAATAGCGTCACGACAGTCAGATGGTCGTCGACCAACATGCGGGCGGCCTCTTGCACCTGCCGCGCGCTGACCTTGGCGATATTGGCGTCGATGGTGGCGTCGTCGCGCCAGGAGAAGCCGATGCTTTCCAGGTTGCCGATCCGCATGGCCTGGGCAAACATCGAATCCTTTTCGTAGATGCGCCCGGCCTGCAGCTGCAGTCGCACGCGTTCCAGCTCGCGTTCGCTGACACCGTCGCGGGCGATGCGGGCGATTTCCTGGCGCAGGGCCTGTTCCAGTTGCGCCAGGGTCTTGCCCTGGGCCGGCACCCCGCTGAGCGTGAACAGGGCCCCGCCGCGGCCGAGCATGTCGTAGTCGGCCGACACCTCGGTGGCGACGCGCTGCTCGCGCACCAGGCGGCGCGGCAGGCGCGACGCGGCCTGGCCGTCCAGAATCGCCGACAACATATATAAGGCATACGGCCGCTGCGCATCGACCTTCTCCAGCCGCGGCACCTGCCACGCCAGCGTTAGGGAAGGCAGCGGCGACACCGCCTTGACGCTGACCCGGCGCCCGCCCTTCTGTTCCGGCTCGAGCTGCGGCCGGCGCTCGGGCAGCGCCACCGGCTTGAGCGCGCCGAACTGGCGGCGCGCCTCGGCGATCACGGCCTGCGGATCGACATCGCCCACCACCACCAGCGTGGCATTGTTCGGGCCGTACCAGTGGCGGTACCACTGGCGCAGGTCGTCCGGCTTCATGTGATCGAGGTCGTCCATCCAGCCGATCACCGGGTAGCGCACCGGGCTGGCGACGAAGGCGTTGGCGAACAGGGTTTCGGCCATGATGCCGGCCGGCTGGTCGTCGGTGCGCATACGCCGCTCTTCCTTGACCACCTGCAGTTCGCTGGTGAAATCGCTGTCCTTGAACGACAGGTTGTGCATGCGATCCGCCTCCAGCTTGAGCGCCAGCGGCAGCTTGTCCGCGGCCAGCTGCTGGAAGTAGACGGTGTAGTCGCGCGAGGTGAAGGCGTTGTCCTTGCCTCCGGCCTGGGCGATGAGGCGGCTGAACTCGCCGGCCGGCACCGTCGGCGTGCCCTTGAACATCATGTGTTCCAGCAGGTGCGACAGCCCGGTGCGGCCGTTGACCTCATCCACACTGCCGACGCGGTACCACAACTGCGATACCGCCACCGGCGCGCGCTCGTCGCGCTGCACCACGATTTTCATGCCGTTGTCGAGCACGGCCTCGACGGGTTCGGCCGAAACCACGCCGCACACCCCGAGAAACACCACGCCCGCAACAGTCGAGAGGGTTCTAGAAATCACGGAATCTGCCCTATGCCTGATTTGAGGATACAATTTGGTCCATCCGATGCCATAAGTTGATTACAGCCCAGCATGTTTAGTTTCTTCAAGAAGAAGTCTGCGCCGCCGGCCACCCCGGCCAGCAGTGAAACACCCGCCACCAACACCAACACCACCGCCATCGCCGAGCCCCACATCGCCGATGCCCCCTCTACCCCCGAAACCGCCGTCATCGCGCCAGTCGTGGCCGAGGTCGTTCCGCCGAAAAAACCGAGCTGGACCGAGCGGCTCAAGGCCGGCCTGTCGAAAACCCGCGACAAGCTCGGCAAGTCGCTGGCCGGCCTGTTCGGCGGCGGCAAGATCGACGAGGACCTGTACGACGAACTGGAGACGGTGCTGTTGACCGCCGACATGGGCGTCGACGCCACCCTGCACCTGCTCAAGGACGTGCGCGAGCGCGTCTCGCTCCGGGGCCTGAAGGATGCCGCCGAGCTGAAGGGGGCGCTGAAGGACTCGTTGAACGACTTGATCGGCCCGCTGGAGCAGCCGCTCGACATCGCCGGTCGCAAACCCTATGTCATCATGATGGCGGGCGTCAACGGCGCTGGCAAGACCACCAGCATCGGCAAGCTGGCCAAGTACTTCCAGTCGCAGGGCAAGTCGGTGCTGCTGGCCGCCGGCGACACCTTCCGCGCCGCCGCGCGCGAGCAGCTGATCGCCTGGGGCGAGCGCAACAACGTCACCGTGATCGCGCAGCAGAGCGGCGACTCGGCCGCGGTGTGCTTCGACGCCATCAAGGCGGCGCAGGCGCGCGGCATCGACATTGTGCTGGCCGACACCGCCGGGCGCCTGCCGACGCAGCTGCACCTGATGGAAGAGATCAAGAAGGTGAAGCGGGTGATCCAGAAGGCCCTGCCGGAAGCGCCACATGAGGTGATGCTGGTGCTGGACGCCAACATCGGCCAGAACGCCATCAACCAAGTGAAGGTGTTCGACGAGGCGCTCGGCCTGACCGGGCTGATCCTGACCAAGCTCGACGGCACCGCCAAGGGCGGGGTGATCGCCGCCATCGCCAAGCAGAACCCGGTGCCGCTGCGCTTCGTCGGCGTCGGCGAAAGCATCGACGACCTGCGTCCGTTCAATGCCAAGGACTACGTTGACGCGCTGTTCGACTGAGAGCCGCTTCATCGGCCGGCTCCGCCCTGGCATCGTGAGTGCCGGCGGACCGCGTGCGCCTCATCCGATGCGCGCGGCGAGACGGAATCCTGACGTATCCCGTGGCCATTCCGCTTCCCGCACACCAGCAACACTTGCCCCGCCCGGGCTCGCTTGCCTTCGGCAATGGCGCTATTTGCCGCGTGGCCCTGGCTTCGGCCAATTAATCTATCCGCAAGGGGACTCTTCCGCATGATCCAGTTCGACCAGGTGACCAAGCGCTACCCCGGGGGTAACGAGGCCCTGAAGAATCTCTCGTTTGCCATCGACAGCGGCGAAATGGTGTTCCTGGCCGGTCACTCCGGTGCCGGCAAATCCACCCTGCTGAAGCTGATCGCCGGCATCGAACGCGCCACCAGCGGCGGCGTGCTGGTCAACGGCCAGAACCTCAGCAAGCTGCGTCCGAGCCAGTTGCCTTACGTGCGCCAGCACATCGGCCTGGTGTTCCAGGATCACAAGATCCTGTTCGACCGCCCGGTGTTCGACAACGTCATGCTGCCGCTCAACATCATCGGTTTCGACCGCCGCGATGCCGCCAAGCGCGTGCGCGCGGCACTCGACAAGGTCGGCCTGCTGGGCAAGGAGAAGGCGATGCCGATCCACCTCTCCGGCGGCGAACAGCAACGGCTGTGCATCGCCCGCGCCGTGGTGCATCGGCCGTCCATCCTGCTCGCCGACGAGCCTTCGGCCAACCTCGACCGCGCCTACGCGCTCGACATCATGGAATTGTTCAAGTCGTTCCACCAGGTCGGCGTCACCGTGGTGATCTCGGCCCACGACGAGACGCTGATGGAAGACTACGGACGCCGCATCATCCGTCTGAGAGAAGGACAGTTCGCCGCATGAAGCACTTTCTCTACCTGCACCTCTTGAGCGCCCGCCAGGCGCTGGTCAAGATCCTGCGCCAGCCGTTCGGCAGCCTGCTCAGCCTGCTGATGCTGTCGGTGGCGCTGGCGCTGCCGCTGGCACTGTACCTCGGCATCGAGAGCACCCAGACCTGGATCGGCAAGCTCACCGCCACACCGCAAATTTCGCTGTTCATGGAGCTGTCGGCCGAAGATGCCGACCTCGCCGCGGTAAAAAGCTCGCTCGCCGGCAACCCCAAGGTGAAATCGGTCAGTTTTGTCAGCAAGGCCGAGGCGCTGGCCGGGCTGGAAAAGCGCAACGGTCTCGACGGCCTGGCGGCCGACCTGGACAGCAACCCGCTGCCGGACGCCTTCGTGGTCACCCCAGTGACGCTCGAGCCCGGCGAGCTGGACATGCTGCAGAAGGAGCTGTCGGGCCTGCCGATGGTCGAGTCAGCCCAGTTCGACGCCAGCTGGGCCAAGCGCCTCTACGGCATGGTCGAACTGGTGCGCCACCTGACCTTGTTTCTCGGCGCCGCGCTCGGCCTCGCCCTGGTGCTGGTGACGCACAACACCATCCGCATGCAGATTCTGGCGCACCGCGACGAGATCGAAGTATCGAAGCTGATCGGCGCCAGCGACAACTTCATCCGCCGCCCCTTCCTCTACCACGCCTTGTGGCAGGGCATCCTGGCCGGGCTGATCGCCTGGGGGCTGACCAGCTGGCTGGTGGCCACGGCCAACCCGGCAGTACGCGAATTCGCCCAGCTCTACAACGAACGGCTGGAACTGCGCACGATGACACCGTTCGAACTGCTGGCCATGCTCGCCGCCACCGGCATACTGGCGATGCTCGGCGCACGGCTGGCGGCCAATCATCACCTACGCCAGATCGAGCCGCACTAGGCGTCCCTCACGGCGAAAGCGACCGGCTATCGGGCCGATTGAAAAATACATCGCCACTGGAACTTTTTGCTGCTGGCACTCGACCAATGCGAGTGCTAGCATTGCACTACCCATCAAGGAGGTAGTTAATCCATGACCGCAACGTTCGCCTTGCCCGTCCCCTCGTCCAGCGGCAGCCTGGAGCAGTACATCCAGATCGTGAACAGCGTGCCGCTGTTGAGCGCAGAAGAAGAGAACGAGCTGGCCAACCGCCTGCATGCCCAGAACGATCTGGAGGCGGCCAAAAAGCTGGTGCTGTCGCATCTGCGCGTGGTGGTATCGATTGCCCGCGGCTACGCCGGCTACGGCCTGCCGCAAGCCGACCTGATCCAGGAAGGCAATATCGGCCTGATGAAGGCGGTGAAACGCTTCGAGCCGAACCGCGGCGTACGCCTGTTCTCCTTCGCCGTGCACTGGATCAAGGCCGAAATCCACGAATTCATCCTGCGCAACTGGCGCCTGGTGCGTGTCGCCACCACCAAGCCGCAGCGCAAGCTGTTCTTCAACCTGCGCAGCATGAAGAAAAGCTTTGCCGCGCTGACCGACAGCGAAGCGCGCGTCATCGCCGACGACCTCGGCGTCAAGCCGGAAGAAGTGCGGGAGATGGAAACCCGCATGAGCGGCCAGGACGTGGCCCTGCTGGCCGACGACAACGACGACGAGGGCTTTGCCCCGATCGACTGGCTGGCCGACTCCGACCACGAGCCGACGCGCCAGCTGGAGAAAAAAGCCTTCGACCACCTGCAGACCGCCGGGTTGGAACAGGCCCTCTCTTCGCTCGACGCCCGCAGCCGCCGCATCATCGAAGCGCGCTGGCTGGCCGACGACAGTGGCGCCACGCTGCACGAACTGGCCGCCGAGTTTGGCGTCTCGGCCGAGCGTATCCGCCAGATCGAGGCCAAGGCACTGACCAAGATGAAAGCCGCGCTGAGCGAGCGGGCCGCCATCGAGGCCTGAAGCTCCTGATCATGGAACACGACAACGCCCCGCGATGCGGGGCGTTTTGCTTGTCACGGCGTAAATCGGGGTAGTAGCCCGTAGGAAGGGTGAAGACGTTTGCGCCGTACCCCATCAAACCATGCGATGCCGTGACTGGTTACGCGACGCTCCGCACTTCGTACCCTGCCCCCTCTGCGAAGCTGCCGCTTCAGCGGTATTGCGGGGGCAGCTTTTGCCGCGCCGCCTCCGTGACCCGCCTCAGCCCGGCCCAGGCGGGCTCACGCGGATCGAGTTCGCTCAGGAACGAGGGAGCGTAGGTGGGGAACGACGCCAGCGCTGAACCGAGCGTCACCTCGGCAGCGCCTTCGTCCCCCGCCAGCGCCTCCAGTTGGGCCTTCTTCAGCAACACGTCCGGATAGGGACGGAACGCCGCCAGCCGTGTCAGCCAGCGCCGCTTTTGCGGCAGCTGCTCGCGCGTCGGCTGCAGGTAATTGTCCAGCGTGTTGAGCGCGTGGAAGGCGAACAGCGGTTCGGTCTCGACGATCTCAGCCAACCGCGCCACGCGTGTTTCGTTGGCCTTGGCGTTGGCCTGCGGCGTATACAGCCCAAGCAGTTCGTCGTAGCGGGTCAGCCCCGTCAGCGACAACCAGCCCAATGCCGCCACCCCCAGCCACAGCGGCAGCCGGGCCAGGCGCGGCAGGCGGACACCCGGTCCCGGCGCCAGCGCCACGAAGATCACCAGTACGGCGAGGAAGTACAGGTACCACAGCGGGTATTCCAGCAGGCTGTGGATCAGCGTCACCGTCATACCGCCCAACGGCAGAAGGTGTTCCAGTTCGGCCCGCTCACGGAAATACGGCCACACCGCACAGACAAAGCCCCCCAGCACCAGTAGCGTCACCAGCCCGCCCATCTCCGCCAACAGCTGCAGCACCAGGTTATGGGCATTGGTGAACAACCCGCTATTGAAGCCGGCCGCGGCAAACTGCGGCAGTGGCTGCAACCGCACGCTCTCGGCGGCGAACTGCGACCAGCCCACGCCCCACAGCGGATGCGAGCGGAACACCAGCCAGGCCTTGTGCATCTCGGCGAAGCGGCGCGAGCCCATGCTGTCACCGTTGGCCGCCAGCCGCTCCAGCCCCGAAGCCCCGACCACACTTTCATGACTCAGCAGCGACACCAGCTGGTTCACCCACGGCAGCAGGAACTGCGCCGCCAGGATCACTATGCAACTGATCCATAGCACGTTGCGCAGACGCCGCGAAGCCGTGTCGCCGATACGCCAGTGCCAGACCAGCGCCAACACCGACAGCGCCAGCAGGTAGAGCAGGATGGTGCGCGAGCCGGCCCAGGCCAGCAACAGCGCCAGCCATGCCACCAGCCCCCACAGCCAGCGTGCCGGCAATTTCCCGGCGGCATGCAGATAACAACCCGCCAGCACACCCCACATCAGGTAATGGGCAAACTGATTGCGCTGGCCGATATGGCCGAAAATGTTGCTGGTCGGATGGGCGTGGTCGTAGAACAGTAGCCCCCCTGTGGCTTCGGCCAGCCCGGTCAGTTGCGCCATGCCGATCAGCGACTGGAGCAGCGCCCCGGCCAGCAAGGCCCAGGCGAGCCAGACGGTCAGCTCACGTTGGCCGAAGTGCTCACGCAACGCCAGCACAGCACAAGCCAGCAAGGCCATGCACGCCCAGGCCAGCGCCGTGGCCCAGTTCATGCCGGGGAACAGCACCGGCGCCAGCCACGGCTGCAACCCCCAGCACAGCGCCGCCAGCAAAGCCCACCAGGCCGCGCGCGGCACGCGACCGAACAAGGCAGGCTGCCCGGGCAGCAACAGCACCGCCGCCAGCACGGTCAGCCAGACCACGTTGATCTCCCCCCACCACTGCGGCAAGGGCACGTAGTGGAAACGGGAGGCGAACGGCACGATGGCGATCAGGCAGACGCTGAGCAGGGCGAGCCGGGGAAACAATCGGGAGGAAAGCATGGGGGTCGGGTCAGTGAACACAAGCGCGCAGCATAGCGCAAAGCGGCGGGGAAGGAAAAAGCCGGGAAGAGAGCCCGGCTTTGGTAGATCAACGATAGTGAATCAGAACAGCGCTTTATGCGCTTCCGGCAGAGAGGCAGTACGCGCTGCCGCTTCGGCTCCACCCTGTTGGTAAGCCTTGACGGCACGCTCGGCCATTTCACGCAGGGGTTGCAGCTCCGGTTCGTTACGTGTTTGCAGGAAGGCCAAAATGCTCCCAACGCTGTCAGGGTAGGCGGCAATGCGCATGGCCATGGCCTCACGGGCGCCAGTAGAATCCTTGTCCAGTGCCCGTAAAATGGCCAGCTGAGACAGCTGGTAGTGATAGGGACGATACGCCACTAATCGTTCGAATAGCTGGCGCTTGGTAGCTAATAACTGTCGATCCGAGCTAAGATAGGTCGATAACTGCTGATCAGCATCATAGCTCCACAAGGGATTGCGAGCCAAGTTGACCAACGCACTAACCCGCTGCTCGTTCACCGAAGGATTTGCACTTCTAACCCTCCACTGAGCCAAATCAGAAAATATCGAGACACCCGTAACAAGATACCATCCAATGAGGATGACACTCACACCACTTCCAAAGCGTCTCCATGAAATGCGAACATTCAACTGCACTCCATCATTCGGGGATAGAGCCAAAACAATCATTAGACCGCAAAGAAAAGGCAAGCTCCATAAGGGATACTCAAACATTGAGTGCCCCAACGTTACCATTGCCAAACTGATCAGCAACAAGTTTCCAGCTGTCACCTGTTTTTTACGAAAATAAGGAAACAAGCAGCAAGACAGAGCAGTAATAACGATAGCCGCGCCAACAATCCCTGTCTCTGCAAGCAACTGCGCGAAGAGATTATGGCTGTGCGTAAACAAAACACTTTCAGAAAATTTTGGATAGCCTCCGAATGCTTCCAGCCAGACACTCTGATAAGCAAAGCCATCCCAAGCCGTACCAAACAGGGGATGCGTCCGAAACACTTGCCAGGCTTTAGCCCATTCGATGCGGCGCCGAGCGCCAAAACCGGCCTCCATTAGTCGCCCGGCCCCACTCGTGCCTGAAATCTGCCAGCCTGCCACATGGAACAGTTGGGTAAGTTGCTCTAGGAACAACTGGGTCATCACGATATAAACGCAGGCGATCAACAGAGCCTTGCTCATCTTCATACAGCGCTGTCCGGTCACAGTGGAGCCATCAGCCCGACGATACCACAACAGCGCCAGCACGACGAAACCGGCCATGTAAGCCAATACTAGGCGCGACCCGCTCCACGCCATCAGTAATGCCAATAACAAAGCTGACAAATGAAAAGCCCAGCTTCGGCTTTTACCTTCCGAGTAGAGGTAACATGTTGCAGTCATACCCCAAGCAAGGTAATGGGCATATTGATTACGCTGGCCAATATTCCCCATGATGTTACCGGAGGGGTTGCTTCGATCAAATAGCACGAGATCACCCGGTATCAGCACTGCGAGCCCGCTTACCTGCATTGCGCCCAACAACGCCTGAATAATGGCCCCCACACACAACACTATGGCCAAGCAATGAATTACACGATCACGCCCCAAGCGCGCTGCCTCGGCATAGACGATGAACCCAGCCAGAGACGCGATGATCAGACACACCATAGGGAAGAGTGAGCGCGATATATAAGATTGTGGCGACAGCAAAGAAAACGACAAGACTATGTACAACGCTAACAAAAAAGCAAACAAACATGCCTTTGGGATTGTGATTTTTCCTGCTTCACCTGTGCTGGCTGGCAACCTCCAAATCAAGGCGAAGGCGACCAAGGCCAACACCAAGGCATTCCTCCACCATTCAACCAGAGGATAGTAATACAGCGTTTGCATGAACGGGACTAGTAGAGTCAGCAACACCGACCACAAACCAACCATAGGCCATTTATTAATCTTGTTTCTGATAGCCAATTGCTCACTCATGAAGCACTCCTTGATGGAAGCATGCAGCAAATTCTGTCTTGATTTCTATACCTATACAAAAGCGCCCTGCCTCGAACCGAGACAGGGCGCTTTTTCTCAAGGAATACAGTTTTATGCTACAGATACTCAGGAGCAAGACTTCGGCAAGAACTTGCTCGGCACCCCACTGGCGAGGCACGCCCAGTTGACCGATTCGCCGGTCAGGCTGGATGTCAAGGTAACGGTGTACGGCGATGTAAGGTCAGAAGAAATGCTCGAACTCAGGGTCATGGTTACGGTACAAGCGGGCGGTGTGCCTGCAAACACTACACCAGTGACGTACTTACCAGTAGACGATGCTGCCGAGCCACCAGGGTCGCAAGAATTGCTTTCACCAATCGCCAACGCCACCTTGGACTTAAAGCCATCCCCCATAGAGAACGCCTCACTCACCTTGGACTTGGCGGTGTAGTCCGAGTACGCCGGAATCGCCAGCGCGGCCAAAATACCGATGATCGCGACCACGATCATCAGTTCGATCAGGGTAAAGCCCTGCTGCATGGATTTGTTCATGGTTGAACCCCCAAGTTTGTTGAATATCAAGGCCGACATCGGCCAGACTGCGCTGAAGGAGCCTTCGGCCGATTTTTGGTCCGTGTCACTCCGTTTCGAGGGCCATTCTTGCAATCTGCATGCCAGTCTGGTCAAACCCTTGAATTTTGGTTAGTCCAACACCAGGCCTGCCGTCAAGAATGGACGGCACACGACAGAAAGTGCCGTTTTTCGTCACCTCGTCCCGCACTCTTCTGCCCCGAGGCTGTGCTAGCATCGCGTGCATCGAACATTGCACAGAGCTTCTCCCGATGAGCAACCAAGACTGGCTGGCGCGCAGCCGGCAGGCCGTGTGGCACCCTTGCACCCAGATGAAACGCCACGAAGCGCTGCCGCTGGTGCCGATCGTCAGCGCCGAAGGGATATGGCTGACCGATTTCGACGGCAATCGTTACCTGGATGCGGTCAGTTCCTGGTGGGTGAACCTGTTCGGGCATGGCCATCCGGCGATCAAGGCGGCGATCAAGGACCAGCTCGACTCCCTGGAGCACGTGATGCTGGCGGGCTTCACGCACCGCCCGGTGATCGAGCTGTCGGAGCGGCTGAGTCAGCTCACCGGCCTCGGCCACGCCTTCTACGGTTCGGACGGCGCCAGCGCCACGGAAATCGCGCTGAAAATGAGCTTCCACTACTGGCAGAACAGCGGCCGGCCGGACAAGACGCGCTTCCTCAGTCTGGAGAACAGCTATCACGGCGAGACCGTCGGCGCACTGGCGGTGACCGACGTGCCGCTGTTCTCGTCGACCTACGCGCCACTACTCAAGACCGGCATCCGCGTGCCGACGCCGGATGCGCGCCAGGCACGGGACGGCGAGACGGCGGAGGATGTGGCGCGCCGCGCCGCGCGGGCGCTGGAGAACGTGCTGGCCAAGCAGGCCGACAGCATCGCCGCGCTGATCGTCGAGCCGCTGGTGCAAGGTGCCGCCGGCATGGCGATGTACCACCCTGCTTATCTGGAGGAAACGCGCCGGCTGTGCGACCGCTACCAGGTGCACCTGATCGCCGACGAGATTGCCGTCGGCTTCGGCCGCACCGGCACGCTGTTCGCGTGCGAGCAGGCCGGCATCCGGCCGGATTTCCTGTGCCTGTCCAAGGGCATCACCGGCGGCTTCCTGCCCTTGTCGTGCGTGCTGACCACCGATGGCGTCTATCAGGCCTTCTACCACGACGAGGTGGCTCGCGGCTTCCTGCACTCGCACAGCTACACCGGCAACGCGCTGGCCTGTCGCGCCGCGCTGGCGGTGCTGGACCTGTTCGAGCAGGAAGACGTGCTCGCGCGCAATCGGGAAAAGGCCGCACAGTTCACGACCCTGCTCGCTCCCTTGCGTGCCCACCCCCAGGTACGCCAGTTCCGCCAACAAGGCATGATCTGGGCGTTCGAGGTCGAGACGGCGCGCGGCGATTTTGCCGTGGCGTTCTTCTCCGCCATGCTGCAGCGCGGCTGCTTGGTGCGGCCGATCGGCAATACGGTGTACTTCATGCCACCCTACGTGATCGAGGCGGAGGAGATGGCGCTGCTGTGCCAGGCCACGCTCGACACGCTGGATGAACTGCAGCAGTCCGGGCAAAGGCCGGAACGCGCCACGCCGCCGCTGCCATAACGATTGCCAAGGCCGACCGATACCAATAGCATTGCAAGATCACCCTACCATTGACATGGGGCTAGGGCCATGCAACTGCGCCTACCGGATAATCTGATGGACCCCAAGCTGGTCGACCTGCAGCCGGACAGCGTGGCCGACTGGCTGGATCGCCTCCCCTACACTCGCCTCGACGAATGCGGGCACTTGCTGCTGGGCGCCCTGCAAAGCCTGAGCCGCACCCAGGTGGCGGTCGGCACCCGGCACAAGCTGCTGAAGCTTTACCTGGCGGCGCTCGATCGTTTCTTCCCGGCACTGGAAACCCAGATCGTCAGCGACGAGGTGGTCAGTTCGATCAAGGCACGCCAGGCGGCACGCCTTGGCATGGCGCTGTTCGATGCGCTGTTCGCCGGCTTCAAGCGCACCCTGGTGGAGCGACTGGAAAAGCGCTCGCTGCTGGAACGCGAGCAGCCCAAGGTGGAGTTGCTCTGTCTCGCCCTGTTGACCGCACGCATGCAAGCCAAACTGGCCATGGAGTGCTATAGCGACCTGCCGCTCCACTTCTGGCACGACTGCCACCAGCTCTACCAGCTCGCCGAGGAATCGGGCTGGCAGGAGCGCCGCCATGCCCCGGCGGAAAGCATCGCCGTGGTGTATCGGCAGATCCTGCTGATGGGGCTGACCGACGGCAAGCATCTGGGCGACAACGAAATCGCGGCGGCCAAGGGGCTGATCTTCCGGCTGGCACCGCGCATCGAGCTGATCCCGCTGACCGGGCTCACCAAGACACAGGGCTTCGGCTACCAGGTCGACCCGGCGCGTGACGACCCGCCCCACTTCTTGCCGCTCAAACCCCAAGTGGCCGCGAGCGGCGAATTCTGGGTCTATCTGAACGACATCATCGACGCCCTGCAACAGCCGGATGGCTTGGCGCGCCAGTTGGCGAGCGAAGCGGCCATCCCCGCCGACCTCACCGTGGAGGTGGCGCGCAAGCTGGCCGAAGAGTGGACGCAGCCGAGGCGGCGACGCCAGCCGCGCCAGCCGGTCCAGCAATGGCTGAGCCTCACCGCCCAGTTGTTGCCGATCTGGCTGACGCTGCGACCGGCCCCGGTGGAGCCCGTGGAGGATAGCCCGATACCGGTGCTGGGCCGGCCAGCTCCACCGGCACTGTTCCAGGCCGTCAACCAGAGCCAGCTCGGTTTTCTGCTGCGCGGCAACCCGCAGGAACAAGCGCTGCGGACCGGCGAGCTGCTGCTGCTCGCGCCGCAGTTGCAGCCGGACAATCGCCTGTTGTGCGCGGTGCGCTGGGCGGCGGCGCCGCTCGGCGGCAACGACGTGGAATGCGGTGTGGAGTTGCTCGGGACGGCGCCGGAAGCGGTCGAGGTGCTGCCCACCATCACCCACCAGGACGACGTGTTCCAGCCAGCGCTGCACCTGCCGGCACAACCGCGCCTCGGACGCCCGGCCTTGCTGGTGATGCCGGGCCGCCCGTTCTCGCGACTGCGCGAATTCGTGCTGCGCGACAACCACAGCGAAACCCGCATCCGCGTCACCCGCGTCGAACTGCAGACCCCGTTCTACCAGGCCATGGAGTACCGCCGCAGCGAGGATCTGTGAGCCGGCCCGGCGAGCGGCGCCCTTTCGGATAGCGCGCAAGTTGCGGCATACTGGCGGGTCTGATTTCTTCGTTGCGAGTGGGGTTTCATGCAATCGGTCATTCATGCGGGCAGTCGCCTGGTGGTCAAGGTCGGGTCGAGCCTGGTCACCAACGACGGTAAAGGGCTGGACCTGGCGGCGCTGGCGCGCTGGGCAGCCGAGATCGCCGACCTCAAGCGGCGCGGCAAGCAGGTGGTGCTGGTCTCCAGCGGCGCCATCGCCGAAGGCTGCCAGCGCCTGGGCTGGAGCAGCCGCCCCAAGGCCGTGCACGAGCTGCAGGCCGCCGCCGCGGTGGGCCAGATGGGCTTGTGCCAGGCCTACGAGAGCGCCTTCCGCGAATTCGGCCTGCAAACCGCCCAGGTGCTGTTGACCCACGAGGACCTGACCGACCGCACCCGCTACCTCAACGCCCGTTCCACGCTGACCTCACTGCTCAATCTCAACGTGGTGCCGATCATCAACGAGAACGACACCGTAGTGACCGACGAGATCCGCTTCGGCGACAACGATACGCTGGGCGCGCTGGTCACCAACCTGATCGAGGCCGATGCGCTGGTGATCCTGACCGACCAACAGGGCCTCTACACCGCCGACCCGCGCAAGAATCCGGACGCCGAGTTCGTGCACGAGGCGGTGGCCGGCACCCCGGAGCTGGAGGCGATGGCCGGTGGCGCCGGCAGCAGCGTCGGTACCGGCGGCATGCTCACCAAGATTCTCGCCGCCAAGCGTGCGGCACGCAGCGGTGCCGCCACAGTGATCGCCTGCGGCCGCGAGCTCAATGTGTTGTCGCGGCTCGCCGACGGCGAGGCCATCGGCACCCAGCTCTTGGCGCCGACCAGCCGCATGACGGCACGCAAGCAGTGGCTGGCCGACCACCTGATCCTGACCGGGCGGCTGGTGCTCGACAGCGGCGCGGCGCTGGCGGTGCGGCAGAAGCGCAGCAGCCTGCTGCCGATCGGGGTGCTGAAGGTGGAGGGTGATTTCCTGCGCGGCGAGGCGGTCGCCTGCGTCGACGAGAGCGGCGTGGAAGTGGCGCGCGGCCTGGTCAACTACAGCTCGGACGAGGCGCGGCTGATCATGCAGAAGCCGACGCGCGCCATCGAGGGCATCCTGGGTTACCTGGTGGAGCCGGAGCTGATCCACCGCGACAACATGGTGGCGCTGTAACGATCCAGGAACCCGAGAAGGCACAAGGCCCCTGCTCCGCCTCGCGGACAGGGGCCTTGCCGTATTCACGACCGGCTAACTACTCCTGGGCACCGTGCTTGAGCTCGATGGCGCGCACGATGACGTAGGCGATCATCGAACACAGGAAGAACAGCAGCATCATCCACGCCACCGACTGCAGCGTTTCGATCAGCGTGCGGTAGATTTCCAGCGTCCAGCGCATGCCGTTGAGTTCCAGCGCCGCCGATTCGCGATTGGCGGTAACGTACTTTTCCAGCTCCCACAGCCGCACCCCGCCGGAGACCCCGACCACCACGATGGCAAACAGCAGGTACTTGCGCCAGGCGTCGGCCATTTCATCACCGACGATGCGGCTGAGAATGCGGTTGACCGCGCCATCGAAAAACTTGGCGGTGATCAGCGAGGTGGCCAGCGCCACCAGGAACGTTGTCGCCAGCAATACAAAGAACATGAAATTCCCCTTGTTGTCAGTCGTCATGACTGGCACGCATTGTACGTGCTCAGTACGGTGGATTCGATGTCACGGTGAAACACCGAGGCCAAATGGTGGCGCGGTCCGTGCCCTCGCCACCCGGCGCCCTCTCAGGCCGCCGCCGCAACCAGGCCGGCCGCGAAACGCGCCAGCAGACCGGCGGCCTCCGGCGTCGGCCGCACCTGCGCCAGCAGGGCCTGCGGATCGCGTCCGGCAGCGCATAGCCGGTCATGCAGCAGCTCGAGGTAGCGGCGCATGGCGCGCTGGTCGAACTCGGGGTGGAATTGCACTCCCCAGGCCGAGCCGAGGCGGAACGCCTGGTGCGGTTCGAAGGCGTTGCCGGCCAGCGCCACCGCGCCCGGTGGCAGGCGCAGCACGGTCTGCCAGTGGATCACGTTGGCCGAAAAGCGCGCCGGCAGCGCCCCCAGCAGCGGGTCGGCGTCCGCCGCCGCCAGACGTTCCACTTCGACCGCGCCGGCTTCCGGTCCGTGCGGATGGTAGCCGACCTCGCCGCCCAGGGCGTCGGCCAGCAGCTGGTGGCCGTAGCAGATGCCCAACAGCGGCACGCGCGCGGCGTGCGCGGCGCGCAGCCAGGCGGCGGTGGTCTCGCTCCAGGCCGCGCGCTCGCTGACCATGGCCGGCGAGCCGGTGATCACCACGCCGGCGCAGTGTTTCGGCGACGGCAGCGCCTCGCCGGCGACCACGTTCACCACGCGCCAGTCGGCCGCGTCGGGCAGCTCGCGGCGGATCCAGTCTTCGAAATCGCCCTGCTCTTCGGCCAACGTGGGCAGGGTGCTGCCGGTCTTGATGATCAGTTTCTCGCTCATGTCGCTTGCTCTCGCCGGGGCTCAGTCCTTCAACGGCAGGCCGAAGTGCTGGTAGGCCTGCGCCGTCGCCATGCGGCCGCGCGGGGTGCGCTGCAAATAGCCCTGCTGGATCAGGTAGGGTTCGATCACGTCTTCGATGGTGTCGGAGCTCTCGCCGATCGCCGCCGCCACGTTGTCGAGCCCCACCGGGCCGCCGGCGAATTTCTCCAGGATGGCGGCAAGCAATTTGCGGTCCATCACGTCGAGCCCGGCCGGGTCGACGTCGAGCATGGCCAATGCGGCGTCGGCCACGGTGGCGGTGACCACGCCGTCGGCCTTGACCTCGGCGTAGTCGCGCACGCGGCGCAGCAGACGGTTGGCGATGCGCGGCGTGCCGCGGCTGCGGCGCGCCACCTCGAAGGCGCCGTTGTCGGCCAGGGTGACGTTGAGCAGGCCGGCCGAGCGGCTGACGATGCGCGTCAGCTCTTCCGGGGTGTAGAACTCGAGGCGCGCGACGATGCCGAAGCGGTCGCGCAGCGGGTTGGTGAGCATGCCGGCGCGCGTGGTGGCGCCGACCAGCGTGAACGGCGGCAGGTCGATCTTGACCGAGCGCGCCGCCGGACCTTCGCCGATCATGATGTCGATCTGGTAATCCTCCAGCGCCGGGTAGAGGATTTCCTCCACCACCGGCGAGAGGCGGTGGATCTCGTCGATGAACAGCACGTCGTGCGGTTCGAGGTTGGTCAGCAGCGCCGCCAGGTCCCCGGCGCGCTCCAGCACCGGGCCCGAGGTCTGGCGCAGGTTGACGCCCATCTCGCGCGCCACGATGTGCGCCAGCGTGGTCTTGCCGAGGCCCGGCGGGCCGAACAGCAGCACGTGGTCGAGCGCCTCGCCGCGCTTCTTCGCCGCCTCGATGAAGATTTCCAGCTGCTCGCGCGCCTTCTTCTGGCCGACGTAGTCGTCGAGCGCCTTGGGGCGCAGCGCGCGCTCCAGCGCTTCTTCCTGCGCGGACAGCGACTGCTGGGTGACGAGTCGGCGCTCGGGCGCGCCGCCGATCAGGTTGTCGGTTTCGATCATGGCATGGTCTTGAACATCAATCCTGCGATGTTACCACTGCTATACTGTGCCCCGCTTGCGGCCAGCGTTGGTCACAGGCGACGTCTTCAGGGCGGGGTGCAATTCCCCACCGGCGGTATGGCCTCAGGGCCGAGCCCGCGAGCGCTTTTGCCTCCCCCGGCAAAAGGTCAGCAGATCTGGTGTGATGCCAGAGCCGACGGTAACAGTCCGGATGAAAGAAGATGAACACCGCCGTGCCGTGCGCACGCGCGGTTCCGTGGGCATTTGCCTGCGACAACCTTCAGCCCGGAGGCGTGTTTCTCAACCCAGCATCTTGAGGACCGTTTCCATGAACACCCATACCGACATCCTTTCCCTGCGCGTCCACGCCGCGCTCAATGCCCTGCGCCAGGGCAAGTCCGTGATCGTGGCCGACGACCACGACCGCGAAAACGAAGCCGACCTGATCCTCGCTGCCGACGCGCTGACGGTACCGGAGATGGCGCGCCTGATCCGCGATTGCAGCGGCATCGTCTGCCTGTGCCTGACGCCGGAACACGCCGCCCGCCTGCAGCTGCCGCCGATGGTAGCCGACAATGGCAGCCGCTACGGCACGGCCTTCACCGTCAGCATCGAGGCGGCAGAAGGCGTGAGCACCGGCGTCTCCGCCACCGACCGCGTCACCACCATCCGCGCCGCCATCGCCCCCGCCGCACGCCCCGAGCACCTGGCCCGCCCCGGCCACGTCTACCCGCTGGTCGCCCGCGCCGGCGGCGTGCGTGAACGGCGTGGCCATACCGAGTCCGCGGTGGAGTTGGCGCGGCTGGCCGGCTTCAGCCCGGCCGGCGTGCTGTGCGAGCTGATGAACCCGGACGGCAGCATGATGCGCGGCGCCGCACTGGACGCCTACGCCGCGCAACACCAGCTGCCGCAACTGACGGTGGCCGAACTAGTGGAATGGCTGGAGCGCAACGCACATTGAGGCCGAATATTTGTATCCGCTACGCGGATGATGATTGAAGTCGCCGGTTCCGCCCGGCGGACGGGCCAGGGGGCGTGCCGCCCCCCCCCTCGCGACCCCGCTCGCCCTAATGGTCCGCGAATCCCCGGCCAAAACGGCATTCGCCAGGCGCCGGCAATTCGCCGTTTGCTAACGTCAAACGGCTCAGCTGCCGTCTTAACACCTGGCGAACACCATTTTGACCGGCGCTCCCCGTAGGGCAATCTTGCGCTCCACAACGTTGGCCGCATATTTTCTGGCGGGCCACCAAGACGGTATCTACACGACAGGGCTACTTCGTCTTCTTGCTGCCGCCGTTGCCCGGCTTGAGGCGGATGGAGACCCCACCCCGGCCGCTGCTGGCCTTGTGTACCTCGAACCAGCCTGACTTCACCACCAGGTCCGATAGTTTGGCAAAGCCGTAATTGCGCGGGTCGAAATCCGGCATCCACTGCCCCAGCAGGCTGCCCACGCCGCCTAGGTCGGCCCAGCCTTCGTCGTCGTCCATGCTCTCGATGCCCTTCTGGAACTGGGCACGCAGCTTCTTGTCGAGCGGGCGCAGCACACGGGCCGGCTGCGGCGACTTGGCGGTGCCGCGGCCGGCCTCGTCCCCCTTGAGCGCGACCTCGTCCGTCTTGACCTCGTCGACCCGGCCCAGCACTTCGACGTAGACGAACTTGCTGCAGGCGTTGACGAAGGCCGATGGCGTTTTCTCCTCGCCGAAGCCCCACACCTCCAGCCCGTCCTCGCGCAGCCGGGTGGCCAGGCGCGAGAAGTCGCTGTCGCTGGAGACCAGGCAAAAGCTCTGGTAACGCCCCGAGTGCAGCATGTCCATGGCGTCGATCACCAGCGTGATGTCCGACGCGTTCTTGCCCTTGGTGTTGGGAAACTGCTGGATGGGATGGATGGCGAAGCGCGCGCACAGCTCGCGCCAGGCCTTGTCGTGACGGCTGAAGTCGCCGTAGACGCGCTTGAGCGCGAGCACGCCGAGCTTGCCGGCCTCTTCCAGCACGTCTTCGATCCAGCCCGGCGAGACGTTGTCGGCGTCGATCAGTACCGCGACGTTGGCCATATCGGCTCCTTGTTGTTAAAGCCCGTTCACGATCTCGCGAGCTAGCGCGAGACAAGGCAAAAATGGCGGAGGAAGCGGAGTTGACATGCAGTCAATGCGCCTCCCCGAATCGGGGTCAACGCCGTAGCGCCCCAGCGCCGCAAATCGAATGAAGACCAGCAGATCGGGGGCAGGCTTTCAGCGTCCGCCGGCCACGTCCAGCAGGTGGCCGGTGGTGAACGAGGCGTCCTCGGACAGCAGCCACAGTATGGCGGCGGCCACCTCTTCCGGCTGGCCGCCGCGCTGCATCGGCACCGCGCTTTTGACGCGGTCGACCCGGCCCGGCTCGCCACCGTCGGCATGCATCTCGGTATAGATGAAGCCGGGACGCACGCCGTTGACGCGGATGCCTTCGGCCGCGACCTCCTTGGCCAGCCCCACGGTGAGCGTATCCACGGCGCCCTTGCTGGCAGCATAGTCGATGTATTCGTTGGGCGAGCCCAGCCGCGCCGCGGCGGACGAGACGTTGACGATGGCGCCGCCTTGCCCGCCATGGCGCGTGGACAGCCGCTTCACCGCCTCGCGGCAGCACAGCAGCGGGCCCAGCACGTTGGTGGCCAGGATGCGTTGCCAGCGCGCCACGCTCATTTCGTCCAGCCGCATCTGCCGCTCCAGCACGCCGGCGTTGTTGACCAGCGCCGACAACGGCCCCAGGCTCGCCTCGGTTTCGGAAAACAGGCGCAGCACGTCCACCTCGTCGGCCACGTTGGCGGCAATCGCCACCGCCTTGCCGCCCTCGGCCACGATGCTATCCACCACGGCTTGCGCCGCGTCGGCGTGGCGGTGGTAATTCACCGCGACCGCGTAGCCGCGGCGGGCCGCCAGCCGGGCCGTGGCCGCGCCGATGCCCCGCCCGCCGCCGGTCACCAGCAGCACCTTGCCCATGGCTCACCCTTTCATCAGGCTCTTGAGCGCCAGACGCACGCCGTCGCTCACCGTCACCTCGGGTGGCAGGCCCTTGGTGGCGGCGGCGGCTTCCTTGTCGTTGTAGCCCAATGCCAGCAGCGCGTTGACGATGTCGCTCTTGTCGCCCGGCGTGGCGGCGAACGGCAGGCCGCCCGGGGTGGTCACGGCGCCGCCGGTGGCGAGCTTGCCGCGCAGCTCCAGCACCAGGCGCTCGGCGGTCTTCTTGCCGATGCCGGGGACGCTGGAGAGGCGTTTGAGGTCTTCGCTGGCCACCGCCAGCGCCAGTTCGTCGGCGCTCAGCCCGGACAGGATGGCCAGCGCGATCTTGGCGCCGATGCCGCCGACCTTGATCAGCTGGCGGAAGGTTTCGCGCTCACCCTTGCTGGCGAAGCCGAACAGCAGGTGGGCGTCCTCGCGCACCACCAGGTGGGTATAGAGCGTGGTTTTCTCGCCCAACGCGGGCAGCAGGTAGAAGGTGCTCATCGGCACGTCGACTTCGTAGCCGACGCCGCCGACGTCCACCACGATCTGCGGCGGGAGTTTTTCGATGAGTTGACCTGTGAGGCGTCCGATCATGGGGTGTCCAGAATGAGAGAAGGTTGGCCGAAGACCGGCGTCAGGCCGTCATGCTGCCACAGTCGGCACGGCTTGTTGAGCTGGCCGCGGCGGGGCCTGTTCTCAGAGCTTGCGAAAGAAATCGTCGCGAGCGGCCCTCAGCGGGGCGAAGAGCAGCACAGGAACCGGAATGGACTGGAGTCCATGAGGATTCCGCATCGCTGAGCGAATCGCTGTCTGCACATCTTCCGATGTGCCCTGCAATAGATTCGCACGCAGGGCACATGAGTCCCGATCAGGGACGCGCAGCAGATTTATTCACAAGAACTCAGGCCAGCCGGCCGCCTTTGACCCTGAGACCTTGACGGGTGAAGGCGGCGACGGCGGCGTGGCTGTGGTTGGCGTGCGCCAGCGCCACCGCCAGCGCGTCGGCGGCGTCGGCCTGCGGCGTGCCGGACAGGTTCAGCAGCCGCACGATCATCGCCTGCACCTGCTCCTTGGGCGCCTTGCCGTGCCCGACCACCGACTGCTTGACCTGCAGCGCGGTGTACTCCGCCACCGTCAGCTGCTTCAGCACCAGCGCCGCCAGCACCGCGCCGCGCGCCTGTCCCAGCATCAGCGTGGCAGCCGGGTTGACGTTGACGAACACCTGCTCCACCGCGGCCTCGCCGGGCCGGTAGGTGTCGACCACGCCAAACAGGCCGTCGACGATGACCTTGATGCGCTCGGCCAGCGGCGCGCCCTGCGGAGTGCGGATGCAGCCCGAGGCGACGTAGTGGCGCTGCTGGCCGATGACGTCGATGACGCCGAAACCGGTGATGCGGCTGCCGGGGTCGATGCCGAGGATGCGTCGACTCACCGCCCGGCCCAGCCGCGCGCGATGGCGTCGGCTTCGGCCAACCTTTCGACGGTGCCGACGTCGAGCCATAGCCCGTCGTGGCGCGCGCCGCTGACCCGGCCCTGCGCCATCGCCGCGCGCAGCAGCGGCGCCAGCTTGGCCGGCTGGTGCGGCGGCGTGGCGGCGAACAGCGCCGGATGGTAAGCAGCGATACCGGAAAAGGTCAGCGCCTCGCCATCGGCCGGGCTGGACGACAGCCGGCCATCGGCCAGCAAGCCGAAGTCGCCGCCCGGATGGTGCGGCGGGTTGGGCACCAGGAACAGGTGAGCCAGCGCCGTACGGCCATCGAGCCGTGCCGCCACCTCGGCCAGGGCGGCGAAATCGATATCGGTCAGCACGTCGCCGTTGACCACGATGAACGGCGCCTCGCCCAACAGCGGCAAGGCGGTGGCGATGCCGCCGGCGGTCTCCAGCGCGGTGCCTTCACGCGAGTAGACGATGCGCACGCCGTAGGCCGCGCCGTCGCCCAGCGCCGCCTCGATGCGCTCGCCGAGCCAAGCGTGGTTGATCACCAGCTCGGTGATACCGGCCGCGCGCAGGCGCTTGATGTGCCAGCCGATCAGCGGCTCGCCGCCCACCGGCAGCAAGGGCTTGGGGGTGTGGTCGGTGAGCGGGCGCATGCGTTCGCCGCGCCCGGCGGCCAGGATCATCGCCTTCATTCGTCGTCCGCCACGAGGCGGGTGGCGCTGAACAGCGAACCGACGCTGTCGTCGTCCTCGTCCTTGCCCACCAGCTGCACCAGCAGCTGGTAGAGCGGCGCGAGCTCCTGGTAGCGACGCGTGGTCTTCTTCAGGTACTTGAGGAAGCGCGGAATCTCGCCGCGATACTTGTCCTTGCCGTCGCGGTGGTAGAGACGGGCGAAGATACCGGCCACCTTGAGATGGCGTTGCACCCCCATCCACTCCACGTCGCGCCAGAAAGCGTCGATCTCGGCCGGCACCGGCAGCCCGACGGCACGCGCCTTCTCCCAGTAACGCACCGCCAAGTCGAGCACGAAGGCCTCGTCCCACTCGATGAAGGCGTCGCGCAGCAGCGACACCAGGTCGTAGCTGATCGGACCGTACACCGCGTCCTGGAAATCCAGCACGCCGGGCTTGCCCGGAGTCAGCATCAGGTTGCGCACGATGAAGTCCCGATGCACGAACACCTTGGGCTGCGCCAGCAGCGCCGGCAGCAGCGCCTTGACGCCGGCATCCCACAGCTGACGCTGGGCATAGTTGAGCGGCTGCTCCAGCTCCTTGGCACAGAACCACTCCGGGAACAGATTGAGCTCGCGCGTCAGCAGCGCCTCGTCGTATTCCGGCAACACACCGGGGCGGCTCGCCTGCTGCAGCTCGATCAGGGTATCGATGGCCTCCAGCAGCAGATGCTGGTGCACCACCGGACGCTCGTCGTGCAAGAGCGCCGAGAGATAGGTCACGCGCCCCAGGTCCTCCAGCAGCATGAAACCCTGCTCGCGGTCGCGCACCAGGATTTCCGGCACGTTCACCATGGCGAACAGCTCGCGCACCTGGACGTAGGCGTCGGTGTTCATCTTGTCCGGCGGCGCATCCATCACGATGCGGCTCGTGCCATCCGGCAGGGTGACGCGGAAGTAGCGGCGGAAGTCGGCGTCGGCGGCGGCGAACTCCACCGTCAGCTCGGTGTCGGGATAGAGGCCGGCGAGCCAGCCTTTGAGCAGTTCCAATCGTTGCATGTCGGTTCGTTGCGGTGCTGATAGAATTGTGCGATTTTATACCGCTGATTGCCCCCGAGATATGGCTTTGTGCATGGCACGTTTACAACCCACCCCGCTGACGCTGGCGCTCGCCGCCGCGTTCTCCCTCTCGTCGGTCCAGGCAGAAGAACTGAACACCGCGCCCGCAGCCGGTCAGACCCAGCTCAGCGCCGACGAACTCAGCGGCCAGATGGACAACGAAATCAAGGCCCGCGGCAACGTGGTGGTACGCCGTGACGACCAGACGCTCACCGCAGACTGGCTGGAGTACTACCAGGCCAAGAACCGCGCCCGCGCCGGCGATCACTTCACGCTGACCCAGTCCGGCAGCCGCGTCTCCGGCACCCAGCTCGACTACGACCTGGCCAACCGCACCGGCACCGCCGAACAGCCCGACTTCGCTGCCGCCGAGGGCCTGCGCACCTTCCGCGGCAACGGCGAGCGCGCCGAATTCCTCGGCCGCGACAAGTACCGCCTGCTGCAGGCCCGCGCCAACACCTGCAGCCCGGGCGACGACTCCTGGTACCTCAAGGCCTCCAGTATCGACCTCGACTACGGCAGCAACGTCGGCGAAGCCCACAACGCCCGGCTCGAATTCCAGGGCGTACCGATCCTGTACACGCCCTGGATCGACTTCCCGCTCGACGGCGGCCGCAAGTCCGGCGTGCTGACGCCCACGTTCAAGACCGGCAGCAACGGTACCGAACTGAGCATCCCCTACTACTGGAACATCGCGCCCAACTACGACGCCACGATCACGCCAGGCTACAACGACAAGCGCGGCGCCATGCTCGGCGCCGAATTCCGCTACCTGCAACCGGATTACCAGGGCGAGATCGCCACCACGCAGATACCGGACGACCACGAGGCCGGGCGCAGCCGCTACGCCTGGAGTGCCAAGCACTCGCAAAACCTCGGCTCCGGCTTCAACCTGGGCTACAACGCCAACTACGTTTCCGACGACGACTACTTCAACGACTTCGGCAGCCGCCAGGACATCGCCTCCGGCACCAACCTGGTACGCGAAGCCTGGCTCGGTTACGGCTCGGAATGGGACAGCGGCACCTTCAACGCCCAGCTCAAGGCACAGCGCTACCAGACGCTGCAGGAATCGACCACCCCGGTCGACGTGCCCTACGCCCGCCTGCCACAGCTCACCGCCAGCGCCAACCAGGAACTGGGGGCGGGCCTGTCGGCCAACCTGCAGGCCGAGCTGACCCGCTTCACCCACCCCACCAAGCAGGAAGGCAGCCGCCTGGTCAGCTACCCCAGCGTGACCTGGTCACTGGACCAGAGCTGGGGCTATCTCCGTCCCAAGCTCGGCGTGCACTACACCCGCTACAGCCTGGACAATTTCGGCAGCGAACAAGCGCGCGAGGTGACGCGCACCCTGCCCATCTTCAGCACCGATAGCGGCCTTTACTTCGAGCGGCCCACCACGCTGTTCGGCAGCAACTACATCCAGACGCTGGAGCCGCGCCTCTACTACCTGAACATCCCGAGCAAGCAGCAGAACGACCTGCCCAACTTCGACAGCGCCGAGAACAGCATCGACTTTGCCCAGCTGTTCAACGAGAACCGCTTCTCCGGCTCCGACCGCATCAACGGCGCCAACCAGCTCACCGCGGCGCTCTCCACCCGTTACCTCGACGACAAGACCGGCAGCGAACAACTGCGGCTGTCGGTGGGGCAGGTGTTCTACTTCAGCCGGGACAACCTGACGCTGGACGGCACCACCTCCGAGCGCAGCACCCAGAGCTCGGACCTGCTGTTCAGCGCGGCCGGCCAGCTCACCCCGAGCTGGCGCTTCGACAGCCTGTACCAGCACAACCAGGAGCTCAGCAAGACCGAGCAGTACAACCTGCAGCTGTTCTACACCCCCACGCCCGGCAAGACCGCCAGCATCCGCTACCGCTACGACCGCTCCACCGACGTCGGCAGTGCCGACGGCACTCCCGGCCCCTTGCGCCAGGTCGATATCGCCGGGCAGTGGCCGCTGGCGAAGAAGTGGTACGCCGTGGCGCGCTACAACTACTCGCTGCAAGACAAGAAGCCACTGGAACAACTGGCCGGCTTCGAGTACAACGACGGCTGCTGGACCGCCCGCGTGGTCGGCCAACGCTACGTGTCTTCCAGCACGGCGACCAAGAATGCCGTCTTCCTGCAACTCGAGCTGAAAGACCTCGGCGGTATCGGCAGCAACCCGCTCGACACCCTGCGACTGGCCATCCCCGGCTACAGCAAAATCAACGACATACGCCAATGACCATGAAGAAAACCCTGCTTGCCCTGTTGATTGCCACCACCCTCGGCACGGCCTACGCGGCCCCGGTACGCGCGGTGGACCGCATCGTCGCGGTCGTCAACAAGGGCGCCATCACCGAGAGCGACCTGCAAAAACGTGTCAAAGACACCGTCATGGAACTGGAGGCGCGCAAGGTCACGCCTCCGGCCCCCGACGTACTGGCGCGCCAGGTGCTGGAACAGATGATCACCGAAGAGGTGCAGGTGCAGTACGCCACCAGCAACGGCGTGCGCGTCAGCGACGACGAGCTACAGCAGACGCTGGAACGCCTGGCCAGCCAGAACAAGCTGACGCTCGAGGCGATGAAGGCGCAGCTGGCCAAGGAAGGCGTCACCTTCGACACCTTCCGCGAGCAAATCCGCCGCCAGATCCTGCTGTCCCGCCTCAAGGAGCGCGAAGTCGAGTCGCGCGTCAACGTCAGCGACACCGAAGTCGAGCAGGTCCTGAAGAGCGAGCAGACCGCCAACCGTTCCGAATATCGCCTGGCCAACATCCTGGTGAGCGTGCCGGAGCGTGCCGATGCCAAGCAGATCGACGCCCAGTCGCAAAAGGCGCACAAGGCGCTGGCCGAGCTGGACGCCGGCCAGCCGTTCGCCAAGGTGGCGGCGGCCTACTCCGACGCCCCCAACGGCCTCAAGGGCGGCGACCTGGGCTGGCGTCCGGCCTCCAGCCTGCCGCTCGACTTCACCAAGCTGCTGGAAACCATGCAACCCGGCAGCCACACCACCGTGATCCGCAGCCAGCAAGGCTTCTTCATTTTCCAGCTGCAGGAAAAGCGCAGCGCCGATACCCCGCTGATGGTCGAGCAGTACCACGTGCGCCACATCCTGCTGCGCACCAACGAGGCGGTCTCCGAAGCCGACGCCAAGACGCGCCTGCTGCAGATCCGCGATCGTATCGAGCGCGGGGCGAGTTTCGAGGAAATGGCCAAGCTCTACTCCGAAGACGCCAGCAACACCCGCGGCGGCGACCTGGGCTGGGTCAACCTCGGCGACACCGTCCCGACCTTCGAACAGGCCATGACCTCGCTGCCGCTGAATACCGTGTCCCAGCCGGTGCGCTCGCCGTTCGGCTGGCACCTGATCAAGGTCGAAGGCAAGCGCACCCAGGACGTGGCGCAGGATCGCGAGAAGATGATGGTCAAGCAGCAGATTCGCGCGCGCAAGATCGACGAGGCCTACCTCGACTGGGTGCGCCAGCTGCGTGACTCGGCCTTCGTCGACGACCGCCTGGAAGAAAAGTGAGCCGCCCGCCCGTCATCGCCATCACCGCCGGCGAACCGGCCGGCATCGGCCCCGAGCTGGTCTTGAGGTTGGCCGAAGCCCCCGGCGCCAGCCGACGCGTGGTCATCGCCGACCGCACGCTGCTGGCCGAGCGGGCGCGTCTCTTGGGGCTGCCGCTCACGCTGGCAGACTACCGGCGCGAGGCCGCGCCGGTGCCCGGCACGCTGGAAGTGCTGCACGTGCCGCTCGCGGCCCCGAGCCGTCCCGGCGTGCTCGACGCCGCCAACGGTCGCTACGTGCTCGCCACCCTGGACGCCGCCATCGCCGGCTGCGTTTCGGGTGAGTTCGCCGCCATGGTCACGGCACCGGTGCACAAGGGCGTGATCAACGACGCCGGCGTGCCGTTTTCCGGCCACACCGAGTACCTCGCCGAGCAGACCCATATCCCGCGCGTGGTGATGATGCTGGTCGGCGGCGGCATGCGTGTGGCACTCGCCACCACCCACCTGCCGCTGCGCGCGGTGCCCGACGCCCTCACCCCGGCACTCTTGAGCGAGGTGCTGCAGATCCTGCACGCCGACCTGGTCGGCAAGTTCGGCATCGCCGCCCCGCGCATCCTGGTGGCCGGGCTCAACCCGCACGCCGGCGAAGGCGGCCACCTGGGGCGCGAGGAAATCGAGGTGATCGAACCGGTGCTGGCCACGCTGCGCGCCAGCGGCATGCACCTGATCGGCCCGCTGCCGGCCGACACGCTGTTCAATCCCGACAAGCTGGCCCAGGCCGACGCGGTGCTGGCGATGTACCACGACCAGGGCCTGCCGGTCCTCAAGCACGCCAGCTTCGGCCAGGGCGTCAACGTCACGCTGGGGCTGCCCATCGTCCGCACCTCGGTCGACCACGGCACCGCGCTGGATCTCGCCGGCAGCGGACGTGCCGCCCCCGGCAGCCTGTTCGAGGCGCTGGCGCTGGCCGAAACCCTGGCCACCCGCCACGCCGCACCAGGCCCGGCCCGATAAGGCGTCGCCGGGAGAGTGGCCGGGCCTGAACCCCGGCCCTTCGCCTGCGTCTTAAAGCCTGTTCGAGGTCTTTTTGCGGCGGAGGCCGGGCTTTGCCGGGGGCAGCGCTAGAACAGCGTCTCGCCGCCGTGTCATTCCCGGCCAGGGACGACCCACGACGCGGTGCGCCGGCCGTCACGCCACGCCGCCCGCGGCACGCAGCTCAAGCGCCAAGACGCTCCGCCTCCGTGGCATCGCGAGCCTCCCCACCCCCTCAACCCGAGGTACGCATTGTCCGACAATCGCCAATTCAGCCGCATATAGCCGACGACGCTATAACCATGACGTGAGCGGCATTTTTCGCGGCGCAGCAATTGCGGTAAAATTTGTCGTTATTATCCAAAACCTTGTCGAGTCCAGAGCACGATGAACGCCACCGCCCACCAGCGCGTACGTGAGATTCCCTACAACTACACCTCTTTTTCCGACCGTGAAATCATGATCCGCCTCTTGGGCGAGGACATGTGGCAGCTGTTGGAATCGCTGCGCGGCGAGCGCAAGACCGGCCGTTCCGCCCGCATGCTGTTCGAGGTGCTGGGCGACATCTGGGTGGTGGACCGCAACCCCTACCTGGTCGACGACCTGCTCGACAACCCCAAACGCCTGGCGGCGCTGACCGGGGCGATGCGCCATCGCCTCGCCGAAGTGGAAAAGCGCCGCGTCGGCAACGACAAGGTGGGCCAGCTCTTGGCCGCCGCCGGCAACGCCGTGACCCGCTTCGAGCAGCAGTTCAACGACACCCGCGAGCTGCGTGCGCGCATCCTCAAGCGCCTGACGCGTCACACCCGCAAGGACAACATCCTGTTCGACGGCTTGGCGCGCGTGTCGCACGTCACCGACGCCACCGACTGGCGCGTCGAATACCCGTTCGTGGTGCTGTGCCCGGACAGCGAGGCCGAGATCGCCCCGCTGGTGAAGGCCTGTATCGAACTCGGCCTAACCATCATCCCGCGCGGCGGCGGCACCGGCTACACCGGCGGCGCCGTGCCGCTCGACCGCCTGTCGGCGGTGATCAACACCGAGAAGCTCGACCGTCACAACGGCGTCGAATACATCACCCTGCCCGGCCTCACCGGCCGCCACCCCACCATCCAGTGCGGCGCCGGCGTGGTGACGCGCCGCGTCGAGGAAACCGCCCACGCCGCCGGCGTGGTATTCGCGGTCGACCCGACCTCGGCCGACGCCTCCTGTATCGGCGGCAACGTGGCGATGAACGCCGGCGGCAAGAAAGCGCTGCTGTGGGGCACCGCGCTCGACAACCTGGCCTCGTGGAAGATGGTCGACCCGGACGGCAACTGGCTGTTCATCGAGCGTATCGGCCACAACTTCGGCAAGATCCACGACATCGACACCGCCACCTTCCGCGTCAGCAAGCTGGCCGACGACGGCCAGACCGTGCTGGAGAGCCGTGAACTGGCGATCCCCGGCCGTACCTTCCGCAAGGTCGGCCTGGGCAAGGACGTCACCGACAAGTTCCTCGCCGGCCTGCCCGGCATCCAGAAGGAAGGCTGCGACGGCATCATCACCAGTGCGCGTTTCGTGCTGCACCGCATGCCCAAGCACGCGCGCACCGTCTGCCTGGAATTCTTCGGCACCGTGGCGCAGGCCACCCCCGCCATCGTCGAGATCACCGACTACTTCAAGGCCGGCGGCGCCGGTCTGGCGGCCGGCGTGCAGCTGGCCGGCCTGGAGCACCTCGACTGGCGCTACGTGCGCGCCGTCGGCTACGCCACCAAGGCCAAGTCCAAGGGCCGGCCGAAGATGGTGCTGATCGCCGACATCGTCTCCGACGACGAGAACGCCGTGGCGGAAACCGCCAGCCACGTGGTCAAGCTCGCCAACGCCCGTTCCGGCGAAGGCTTCATCGCCGTCACCGCCGAGGCGCGCAAGAAATTCTGGCTCGACCGCGCCCGCACCGCCGCCATCGCCAAGCACACCAACGCCTTCAAAATCAACGAAGACGTGGTGATCCCGCTGCCGCGCCTGGGCGACTACTCCGACGGCATCGAGCGCATCAACATCGAGCTGTCGATCGCCAACAAGGTGCGCCTCTTGGACCAGCTCACCGAGTACTTCCACGGCCGCCTGCCGGTGGATGCCGAGAACAGCGCGGTGTCGGCCGACGAGCTGATCGGCGAGCGCCGCCAGAGCGCGCTGGAGCTGATCGGCGCCGTGCGCACGCGCTGGCAGTGGCTGCTCGACCATCTCGACGCGCCGCTCGCCGACTACCGCACGCAGTGGCCGGAGGCCCCGCTGGAAGACGCTTCGGCCAACCCCGCCTCGGTGTTCATCGCGATGCGCGACTTCCAGCTGCGCGTGAGCTGGAAGCAGGAACTGCTGGCCGACCTCGAGACGCTGTTCTCCGGCAAGACCGATGCGCCGATCCTGGCCGCGGTCAAGTCCATCCACCAGAAGGTGCTGCGCGGCCGCGTGTTCGTGGCGCTGCACATGCACGCCGGCGACGGCAACGTGCACACCAACCTGCCGGTCAACTCCGACGACTACGACATGCTGCAGACCGCGCACCACGCCGTGGCGCGCATCATGGCGCTGGCGCGCGGCCTCGACGGCGTGATCTCCGGCGAGCACGGCATCGGCATCACCAAGCTGGAATTCCTCACCGCCGAGGAAATGGCGCCGTTCGCCGCCTACAAGCAGCAGGTCGACCCGAACGGCCACTTCAACCGCGGCAAGCTGCTGCCGGGCGCCGACCTGTCCAACGCCTACACCCCGTCGTTCGAGCTGCTGGGTGCCGAATCGCTGATCCTCGAGCAGTCCGACATCGGCCAGATCTCCGCCTCGGTCAAGGACTGCCTGCGCTGCGGCAAGTGCAAACCGGTGTGCTCCACCCACGTGCCGCGCGCCAACCTGCTGTACAGCCCGCGCAACAAGATTCTCGGCACCGGTTTGCTCACCGAAGCCTTCCTCTACGAGGAACAGACCCGGCGCGGCGTCAGCTTCAAGCACTTCGACGAGCTGTCCGACGTGGCCGACCACTGCACCGTGTGCCACCGCTGCGTCAAGCCGTGCCCGGTCAAGATCGACTTCGGCGACGTCTCGGTGGCGATGCGCAACTTCTTGCGCAAGACCGGCAACAAGAAGTTCAACCCCGGCACCGCGCTCGGCATGACCTTCCTCACCGTCAAGGACCCCGCCACCATCAAGGCGATGCGCGTCGGCATGATCGACATCGGCTACAAGGCGCAGCGGCTCGGCCACAACCTGGCCAAGAAGTTCGGCCTGATCGGCAAGCAGAAGGAGCAGCCGCCGGCCACTCTCGGCAAGGCGCCCATCAAGGCGCAGGTGATCCACTTCATCAATCGCCCGATGCCGGGCGGCCTGCCGAAGAAGACCGCGCGCGCCCTGCTCGACGTCGAGGATCCGAACGTCGTGCCGGTGATCCGCAACCCGCAGGTGGCGGAAGACGCCGAGGCGGTGTTCTATTTCCCCGGCTGCGGCTCGGAGCGCCTGTTCAGCCAGGTCGGCCTCGCCACCCAGGCGATGCTGTGGCACGTCGGCACCCAAACCGTGCTGCCGCCGGGCTATCTGTGCTGCGGCTACCCGCAGACCTCGGCCGGCCACGCCGACAAGGGCGAGCAGATCACCACCGAGAACCGCGTGCTGTTCCACCGCCTCGCCAACACGCTCAACTACCTCGACATCAAGACCGTGGTGGTGAGCTGCGGCACCTGTTACGACCAACTGACACAGTACCGCTTCGAGGACATCTTCCCGGGCTGCCGCATCCTCGACATCCACGAGTACCTGATGGAGAAGGGCGTCAAGCTCGACGGCGTGAGCGGTCAGAAGTACCTGTACCACGACCCCTGCCACACCCCGATCAAGGCCTACCAGCCGCTCGACGTGGCCAACAGCCTGCTCGGCGGCGGCGTCAAGCTCAACGACCGCTGCTGCGGCGAATCGGGCACCTTCGCGGTGAGCCGCCCGGACATCTCGAGCCAGGTGAAATTCCGCAAGCAGGAAGAAATCGAGAAGGACCTGGCGCTCCTGACCGAGGGCCAGCCGCAGGAGAAACCGGTGAAGCTGCTGACCTCCTGCCCGTCCTGCCTGCAGGGCCTGTCGCGCTACGGCGAGGACACCGGCACCGAGGCCGACTACATCGTGATCGAGATCGCCAAGCACGTGCTGGGCGAGAACTGGATGCCCGAGTACGTCGAGAAGGCGCGCAACGGCGGCATCGAGCGGGTGCTGCTGTAAGCGCTCCGCGCCAGGAAAAAGCGGCCTGCCAGGGCCGCTTTTTTATTGTCGATGCCCCCCGCCGCTCACCGCCCCGCCGAGCGCCTGGCTCGTCTATCATGACATTTTCCCCCACCCGGAGCCGCCGCATGCCCCACCTCACGCTCGACTACAGCAGCAACCTCACCACGCTCGACGCCGACCGCACCCTGCTGGCGCTCAACCGCCAACTGGTCGAGTCCGGACAATTCGCTGAAAACGACATCAAGAGCCGGGCCTGCCGGCTGGAGCACTACCGCATCGGCATCGAGCCCGCGCCACGCGCCTTTGCCCACGTCACGCTGGCGCTCCTCTCCGGACGCACCCCCGAGTGCAAACAGGGGCTGTCCGCCAGCCTGCTGGCGGTGCTGCAGCGCGCCGGACTGACGCTGCCCGGCGCCGAAGTGCAGCTGAGCGTCGAAGTCCGCGACATGGAGCGTGCCAGCTACAGCAAGGCCGTCATCGGCGACTGAATCCAGCCCGGCCCCTGCTCGAGATCACCCGGCGCCGCCGCGCCGGGCGCCGTTCCCGCCCCCTGGGTAATCCCTTCATTACACCATGCAGATGGCCTATACTGGCCCGCGGACGGTCCACCGCACCGTCACGACAATAAAGGGGAGAGAATGAAAATCGCACACCGGCTGATGATCCTGATCGCAGCCGCCATCATCGGCAGCGTCTTCATCGGGGGTATGGCGCTGCAGCAGTTGGGCACCGTTCACCAGAGCCTCAAAACCGTCAACGAAGACACCATCCCCAGCCTGCGCAAGCTGGACAATGTCATCATCGAATTGCTGGCGATGCGCACCAGCATCCTCAACCACATCCTGACCACCGACTCCAACCAGATCCAGCAGCTGGACAGCGTGCTCAAGCAGCAGCGTCAAGCGCTGAACAAGGCGCTCAAGGACTACGAGGGGTTGATCGGCAGCGACGAGCGCGACCTCGCCCTGTTCAAGGCCTCTTCCAATTCGCTGCAAGGCTATCTGAAGGAAGCGGACAAGGCCGTGGAACTGTCCGGCCTGTACCGCAAGGACGAAGCCTACGCCAAGCTCAACCAGCTCAAGGTACTGGGTGACCAGACCGTGGCCGCGCTCAACCAGGAACTGGAATACAAGGTACAACAGGCCCAGCAGCGCTCCGACAGCGCCGACAATACCGTGCAGCAGGCCAAGCTCATCGTCGGCGGCGCCGTGCTGGCGATCCTGCTCCTGACCGGCTTGCTGGGCTGGCTGATCGCCCGCCAGATCAGCGTCGGGCTGGCCAACGCTCAGGGCACCATCAGCGCCATCGAATCCTCTCTCGACTTCACCCGCCGCGCCGAAGTGCACGGCAACGACGAAGTCAGCCAGACCCTGCGTGCCTTCAATCAGCTCATCGCCCGCCTGCAGGACAGTCTGCGCAACCTGCAAACCGGCGTGCAGGAAGTGGGCCAGACCTCGTCCGAACTGCTCGGCGCCTCGCAGCAGGTCGCCAAGAGTTCCGGGGCGCAGAGCGAGTCGTCCTCGCACATGGCCGCCTCGGTGGAGCAAATGACCGTCAGCATCAGCCACGTCGCGGAACGCGCCGGCGAAGCCCGCCAGCTCTCCAGCGAAGCCGGCGACCGCGCCGAGAGCGGGCGCCAGGTGATCGGCCAGACCGTCAGCGACATCCACTCCATCGCCGCCGCGGTGGACACCGCCGCCGAAGACATCCGCCAGCTCGACACCAAGAGCAAGGAGATCGCCTCGGTGATCAACGTGATCCGCGACGTCGCCGACCAGACCAACCTGCTGGCGCTCAACGCCGCCATCGAGGCGGCGCGCGCCGGCGAATCGGGCCGCGGCTTCGCCGTGGTGGCTGACGAGGTACGCAAGTTGGCCGAACGCACCGCCGCCTCGACGCAGGAGATCGGCACCATCATCGGCGCCATCCAGAACGTGTCGGGCAGCGCGGTCGAGCGCATGCAGCACGCCGTGGCGCGCGTGGAACAGGGCGTCTCCGGCGCCAACTCGGCGCAGCAGTCGATGGGCAGCATCTCCGAGTCGTCCGGCCACAGTGTGCGGCTGGTGGCCGAGATCACCGCCGCGATCCGCGAACAGGGCGAGGCGACCACCACCATCGCCCAGCAGGTGGAACAGGTGGCGCGCATGGCCGAGGAGAACAGCAGCGCGGCGACCCAGGCGGCGGCGCTGGCCGAGCGCCTGGAAGAGGTCTCCGGGCGCATGCGCCAGGTGGTCAGCGCCTACCGGCTGTAACCCCTGCCCGACACCGAGCCCCCCGGCAGCCGTCGAGTGGCGCGGCACGACAGCGGCCGGCGATGCCGGCCGCTACAATGAAGCATTCCCTCACTCAATTTTTAGCGCGGATTCCCCCGACATGTATTGTGAACTCTGCTCCTCGCCGGCCGGCAACATCCTGTTCGAGGACGATCGCCTGCGGGTGGTGCTGGTCGACGAACCCGGCTACCCGGGCTTTTGTCGCGTCATCTGGAAGGCCCACGTCAAGGAAATGAGCGACCTCGCCGCCGCCGACCGCCAGCACCTGTTCGACTGGCTGCTGCGCACCGAGGTCGCGGTGCGCCAGGTGATGAAGCCGGACAAGATCAACCTGGCCAGCCTCGGCAACATGGTGCCGCACCTGCACTGGCACGTGATCCCACGCTTCCAGAACGATGCCCATTTCCCCAGTCCGATCTGGGCCGGGGCGCGCCGCAGCGGCGCCGACCATGGCCAGCCGGACCTGGCGCACAAGCTGATCGCCGCGCTCAACGCCGTCCCCTGAGGCTCCGCCATGACGCCCGGCTGGCCGCCACCCCGCCGCTCTGGGTAGGCTGATCGTCGAGTCTTTGGCAGCGCGCTCCGCCGCTCGTTCCAGCGGTGCGCGACACTGCCGTCAGCCGCGCCGGGCGCCGGTCCCGACAGCAAGCCCGCGCCAACGCCCCCCCACGTCATCCCCGTGCCCCTGTATGGAGAGCCATTATGTTTACCACGCTGATTTCCGCCAGCGAACTCGCCGCCCTGCCGGCAGCCGAGCGCGTCGTGCTGGATTGCCGCTTCCACCTCAGCGACCCCGATCATGGCCATCACGCCTACAACAAGGGGCACATCCCCGGTGCCCACTATCTCAACCTCGACTACAACCTGTCCGGGGCCAAAACCGGCCGCAACGGTCGCCATCCCTTGCCCGAAGGGCAGCGTCTCGCGGTCGATCTCGGTACCTGCGGCGTGAAGCCGGGCAGGCAGGTGGTGGTGTACGACGACGCCGGCGGCATGTTCGCCGCGCGCGCCTGGTGGCTACTGCGCTGGCTGGGGCATGAAGCCGTCGCCGTGCTCGACGGCGGGCTGCCGGCCTGGCTGGCGATCGGGGGGGAACTGACGCGGGACGTGCCGCGTCGCCACACCCAGCGCTACATCAGCCACCCCGCGCTGGCGCAGGCCGTCAAAGTCGACGCGGTGGCCGCCAACCTGCGCGAACCCGCCTTCGTGCTGGTGGACGCCCGCTCACCGGAACGCTACCGCGGCGAGGGCGAGACGCTGGATCCCGTCGGCGGCCACATCCCCGGCGCGCTGAATCGCTTCTTCATGCGCAACCTGGACGAAGACGGCCGCTTCAAGGACAAGGACAGGTTGAAACAGGAATGGATTGCGTTGCTGGGTGCGCGTGACAACTGGTCGGAGGTGGTGCACCAGTGCGGCTCCGGCGTCACCGCCTGCGTCAACCTGCTGGCGATGGAGCACGCCGGCCTCACCGGCAGCCGGCTCTATCCCGGCTCATGGAGCGAATGGTGCAGCGACCCCACTCGGCCGGTGGAACGCTGAGCCTGCCAAGATGTAAAAAAAGCCATCCGCTTCACCCTGGATGGCTTTTTGCTGGCTCCGGCACCAGGAGGGCTCGCCCCACCCTACGCCAGCATCAGCCGCTGCAGCAAGCGCTGCCCCTCCTGCCAGCTACCCAGCCCCGCGGTGCTGCCCATGTGGCCGGCGTGGCCGGCATCCACCAGCGTCACCCCCCAGCCCTGGGCCATGCGCTCGGCTTCGGCAAACTCGCAGAACAGGTCGTCGTGGCTCGCCACCATGATCGCCGGGCACGGCAGACGCTGCACCCAAGGTTGGCCGAAGCCGGAGAAATCCGGCAGCGGCGCCCCGGCCGGCAATTCGCCGCTGGCCAGCGCGCGTTCCGGCGTAATCGGCAGCGCCGGCGGCGCCACCAGCAACAGCCCCTTGACCTTGCGCTGTTCCAGCAGCGACGCCGACAACAGCCAGGCCACCGCGGTGTGGCAGCCGAGGCTATGCGCCGCGATCACCACCTTGCCGTCGATCTCGTCCAGCGCACGGGCGAGCGCCGCCACCCAGGCGTCACGCTCCGGGTACAGCCAGTTCTCCTGCTCCACGCGGCGCGCCAGCGGGTAGCTGCGCTCCCACAGCGTCTGCCAATGCTGCGGGCCGGAATTGCCCCAGCCCGGCACCGTAAGCAGGAAGATATCCTCGTCGTCGAACATCACAGCGTCCTGTCGTAGTCCACGATCAGCGGAGCGTGATCGGAAAATTTCTCGTCCTTGTACACCGACGCCGCGCGCGCACGCTCCATCATCGACGGCGTGACGATATGATAGTCGATGCGCCAGCCGACGTCCTTGGCGTAGGCCTGGCCGCGGTTGCTCCACCAGGTGTAGCCGGGCACCTCGGGATAAAGCCGGCGCCACACATCGTGCCAGCCCCCCTCCCCGAGCAACTCGCCCATCCAGGCGCGCTCCTCGGGCAGGAAGCCCGAGTTCTTCAGGTTGCCCTTCCAGTTCTTCAGATCGATCTCGTTGTGGGCGATGTTCCAGTCGCCGCAGATCACGATGTCGCGCCCGGCCGCGCGCAGTTCGTTCAGATGCGGCATGAACACGTCGAGGAAGTCGAACTTGACCTGCTGGCGCTCGTCCGAGCTGGAGCCCGACGGCAGGTACAGCGACACCACCGACAGCTCGCCGAAATCGAGCTGCAGGTAACGCCCCTCGGCATCGATCCAGTCGATGCCCAAGCCTTCCACCACCGCGTCCGGCTCGTGGCGCGAGTAGATGCCCACGCCGCTGTAGCCCTTCTTCTCGGCGCAGTGGAAATAGCCGGTGAGGCCGTCCGGCGCCTGCATGCGCGGCGACAGATCGCCCGGCTGCGCCTTCAGCTCCTGCACGCACACCAGGTCGGCCTGGCTGCCGGCCAGCCAGTCGAAAAAGCCCTTCTTGTCCGCCGAGCGGACGCCGTTGAGGTTGGCCGAAACGATTCGAAGCAAGACAGTCTCCCGTGTTATCCTTCCCGCCAAAGGCAGGTTTTTCAAATGGTTAATGTTTCAAAGAGGTCGATATGAGCGATTTCCGCCAGGATTTTATTCGTTTTGCGCTGGACAAGCAGGTACTGAAGTTCGGCGAATTCACCACCAAGGCGGGTCGGAAATCACCCTATTTCTTCAACGCCGGCCTGTTCAACGATGGCCTGTCCACATTGAACTTGTCGCGTTTTTATGCAAAAGCGATAATGAACGGCAAGGTCGAATTCGACATGCTGTTCGGCCCGGCCTACAAGGGCATCATACTGGCTGCCGGCGCCTCGATGGCGCTGGCCGAAGCCGGCCGTAACGTGCCCTTCGCCTACAACCGCAAGGAAGCCAAAGACCACGGCGAAGGCGGCGTGCTGGTCGGCGCCCCACTCAAGGGCCGCGTGCTGATCATCGACGACGTCATCTCCGCCGGCACCTCGGTGCGCGAATCGGTCAAGCTGATCCGCGACGCCGGCGCCGAACCGGTCGGGGTCGCCATCGCGCTCGACCGTATGGAACGCGGCAGCGGCGCCCTGTCCGCGGTGCAGGAAGTCGAACAGGCCTACGGCCTGCCGGTGGTCGCCATCGCCACCCTGAAAGACCTGCTGGCCTTCCTCGAAGACAGCCCCGAGCTGGCGGCCAATCTGGACGCCGTACGCGCCTATCGCGCCCAATATGGAGTGAACGACTGATCATGCCACGTCTTGCCGGACTACTGCTCGCCCTGCTGCCGCTAACCGCCCTGGCTGGCGGCACGCTTTACAAATGGGTCGACGAATCCGGCAAGGTTCACTACAGCGATGCCCCGCCGCTGCAGACGCCGCGCGGCCTGGTCGAACTCAACCGTCAAGGCAACGTCACGCACTCGGTGGAAACGACCCAGGAGCGCACGGCGCGCGAGGCTCGCGAAGCGGCCAGCCAGGCCGAGGCGGCGCGCCAGCGCTACCAGGCCCGCTACGACAAGGGGCTCGTCGAAAGCTACCAGTCGGCAGACGAACTGCGCAGCGAACGGGAAAGACAACTCGCCGTGCAGCAGAGCATACTCAACGGCTTGCTGGCCGACCGCAAAACGCTGCAGCAGAACATCGCCCAGCAAACGCGCCAGATCGAGGCGCTGCAGAAAGGCGGCAAGCCGCCCCAGCCCACCCTGACGGCCAACCTCGGGGTACTGCGCCAGCAAGCCGCCAACCTCGATGCCGCCATCAGCAGCCGGCAGAGCGAAATCGCCAGCCAGACTAAGAAGATGCAGGCGGACCTGGAACGCTACCGCCAGCTCACCCAGCACTAATCGCAGCGAAGGGGGCGCACTGACGCCCCCTTCCCCGTTTTGATGCGCGCTGTCAGCGCAAGACCCCTTCCTTGTGCTGCCAGGCCTGTTTCAGATTTTTCTCGGAGGCCTGCAACTGGCGCGCCGCACTCTCCGCGGCAGCCGACGCTTCGCCCACTTCCTTCTCGCGCCGCTGCAGTTCGTTCTGGGCGTCCGCCAGCCGCGCCTCGGCCAGCTTTTTGGCTTGCTGTGCCGCGTCCAGACGCCGCTGCGCCGCGTCGGCGCTGCGGCTCACCTGCTGGTACGCCATCTGGGCCGACAGCACCTCCTCTTCCGGCGTCTGGGCCCAGACCAGTCCAGACAACAACAACAGGCAGCCAGCAGTGCGCTTCAACATGACAACTCTCTCTAATGGGAATATCGGGGAATTATGCGGCACTAGCCAATGGCATAACAATGGCAAGGAACAGCACTGCGGCGTTATGCTCAGACAAAAGAGCCCACACACCAAACGGCCGGCGACAATGCCAAGCGGAGACGAGGGACGGATCTGCTGTCCTGCATGGCGGGTGGTAACCCCATACCCGGCTATGCCGCGGCGGGAAAAACAAAAAGCCCAGTCGGTTTGACTGGGCTTTATTGTTTACATATTCTGGTGGGTCGTGAGTGGCTCGAACACTCGACCTACGGATTAAGAGTCCGCTGCTCTACCAACTGAGCTAACGACCCAGAACGGCACTACGCGATATAAACTTCAGAAACAACTGGTGGGTCGTGCAAGATTCGAACTTGCGACCAACGGATTAAAAGTCCGCTGCTCTACCAGCTGAGCTAACGACCCAACTTCTCGGCATCCCTCCCAACGGCATTCTGTCAGGGTGGTGGGTCGTGCAAGATTCGAACTTGCGACCAACGGATTAAAAGTCCGCTGCTCTACCAGCTGAGCTAACGACCCCCGAGAGATCGACACTATAAATACACAGCCACGCACTGTCAACGACTTTCTGGCTGTTATCAGAAAGATTCTGCAATTTCATCCTGTTGGCAAGGACCACCCGCCACGCCACGCCGTCACGTTCCGTGCGGCCCCGTACTTGAAAGAACCTCCCCTGCCACCCATGTTAAATAAGCGGGCAGGCCGCGGGCGACGTCGCAGGCCACAATTTCCGGTACCTCGTAAGGATGCAGCTCCACCAGCCGACGTTCCAGCCCGGCATAAGCCTGCTGTGTGGTCTTGACGAGCAGCGGCACCTCGCTCGCCTCTTCGATCCGCCCTTGCCAGCGGTACAGCGACTGCACCGCGGGCAGAATGTTGACGCAGGCGGCCAGTTGTTCCTCCACCAACTGCCTGGCGATCCGGCTGGCGGTGGCATGGTCGGGCGTGTTACATAACACCAGCAAGCATTTATTTTCTGACATAAGTTGAACTCGATGCGCGGACTCTTACTGTTACTACTGTTATACCCCTTCGCGGAAATCGCCACCCTGGTGGCCATGACCGACGCCTGGGGGGGCGGCGTCACCATGCTGTGGATCATCGTCTCCGCGCTCATCGGTATCGCCATGCTGCGCAACCAGCAGTTGGGCGCGTTGCTGACGCTGGGCTCGTTGATGCACCAGGGCGACCGTATCCCACTCTACAGCCTGCTGTGGCCCTTGCGCTACCTGCTGGCCGGCGTGCTGTTCCTGATCCCCGGCGTGATCAGCGACATCCTGGCACTCCTGCTGCTGCTGCCGCTGAAGGGCCCCTCGATCAAACGGCCCACCATGCCGCCGTCGGCTGCCGACAACGTGATCGATGGCGAGTACACTCGAGTGGATGACCCGAAGGATCGCTCGCGTCACCTGCACTGAGGCCCACGGCAATCGGCCCCAGCCACGCAATGAGACTACAGACCGAGGCGAGCCAGAACGGCGGCCTCATCCAGCGCCAGCTTGATCTCGACGATCTTGTGCCGGCTCTTGTCACCGCTCAGCAGCACGACGTCGCGTTTGGGCACCTCGAAACGCTCCGCCAGCCAGGCCAGCAACATCGCATTCGCCTTGCCCTCGACGGGGGGCGCGGCCAACCGCAGTTTGAGCGCCCCGCCGTGCTCGCCGGCCAGATCGGTCTTTTTCGCGCCGGGTTGCACATGCAGGGTGAGTCGAATCACACTGTCTTTACAGCTCAGCCAGGTTTTCATCACTTCTTTCGGGACATGACGACCGGGCATCATACAGGAGGATCAGCATGGATATCGGCATCAACGAACAAGACCGCCAGGACATCGCCCAGGGACTTTCTCGCCTCTTGGCCGATACCTACACGCTCTACCTGAAAACCCACAATTTTCACTGGAACGTCACCGGTCCGATGTTCCAGACCCTGCACCTGATGTTCGAGCAGCACTACAACGAGCTGTCGCTGGCCGTGGACATGATCGCCGAGCGCATCCGCGCCCTCGGCCACTACGCCCCCGGCAGTTACAGCGAATACGCCCGGCTGACCTCGATCGCCGAGGCCAGCGGGGTACCGCGAGCCCAGGACATGATCACCCAGCTGGTCGAGGGCCATGAAACCGTGTGCCGTACCGCGCGCAGCATTTTCGCCGTGGTGGAGCGAGCCAGCGACGAGCCGACAGCCGACCTGCTGACCCAGCGCCTGCAAGTGCACGAGAAAACGGCCTGGATGCTGCGCAGCCTGCTGGAAGCCTGATCCTGTCGGGTGCGTACGACACCGCCGCGCAAGGCGAGGCGCGCGGTCTCATCGGCATGCTACACTCGGTCGCAGTGAGAAAATGCCGCCATGCCCCGTAACCTGCGCCACCCCCCCAGCCCGCCGGCCAGTTCCTGGCTGTTCACCGTCACCCTGGCCGTGTCGGTGCTGGTGCATGTGCTGCTGTTCGCTGCCGGCCGCATCACCTGGATCCGTCCCATTCCCTTGCCGGAAACCAGCACCATCAGCGTCAAGCTGGCGCAAGCCCCCCAGAAAACGCCCCCGCCCACTCTGCGCCTGGCCGAACAGAACACCGTCGGCGCTGGCAATACCCCGGCCCCTGGCAAACTGGCGAGTCACGTTCCCGAGCGCATAGCACCTGGCAGCGCCGGTCCTGCCCACCATCAACAAGAGGCCGTCGTCGCCGCACCGCAACCACCGGCGGCCAACGAGCGGCTCACGGCGCCCACCAACGACAAGCAGGCCCCGGTGCGCACGCCGGCCCCATCTTCCCCACCGTCCCCCCCGATCACCGCCCAGGCCCTGCTGGCCCAGGCGAGCGTGGTGGCACGACAGCAGGGGGATGACGACACCGTCAACCGTCCGGACGAGAGCGGCCGTACCAAGGGGGTCTACGGCATCACGGCGCGTGGCGTGGAATGGGCTCGCTACGTTGACGACTGGCGCCTCAAGGTGGAGCGTATCGGCAACCTCAATTACCCGGACGAGGCTCGCCGCCAGCAGATTTTCGGCTCGCTGGAGCTGACCGTCGTGGTCAACGCCGACGGCACGCTGCGTTCGGTCACCGTGCGGCGCAGCTCCGGGCACGATGTGCTCGACAACGCCGCCAAGAATATCGTCCGACTCTCCGCCCCGTTTGCCCCCTTCCCGCCATCGCTGGCGGAAAAATACAGCGCGCTGGAAATCGTGCGCCGCTGGGCGTTCACCCAGGATAGCCGTCTGGCAAGCCCTTAACCCGAACAAGGATCGTCATGTACGAAGTCAACCGCAGCGTCGCCATCATCCGGCCGCGCCCTCCCTTTCTCGACTGGCTCAAGCAACTGCCGGGCGAGCTGAACGACAACGTCACGCTGGCATCGTTGACCCGCGACTGCAACGCCCTGCTGATTCCCTGCGCCGATGATTACGACGCGGCCGAACAGGCCGTGCTGGAGCAGTATCAGCAGCTGTTCCAGGCCGAGCTGGCCGATTGGTGCGACGACGAGTCGCTGTGGCCGGCGCCGCTGACGCTGGAGCTGTTCCAGGAGTGGTTCCAGCTGGAAATCCACTCTGTGCTGTCCGACATCGTCGACGAACCGCTGGAACGTGCCGAATTCGTTCCCTTCGACCTCGGCCAGGACGCCTGAAGCGCCCCGCCGGGCCGCTCCACGATAAAGGCAAAGCGATGACACACATCACCCGCATCAAGGTGCGCGGCTACCATCTCGACCTGTACAGCCATGTCAACAACGCACGCTACCTCGAATTCCTCGAGGAAGCGCGCTGGACCTTCTTCGAAGAGCGCGGCGATTTACCGTGGTTTCTGCAGTCGGGACTGGCGCTGGTCGTGGTCAACATCAATATCAACTATCGTCGCGCCGCGACGATGGGCGAAGAGCTGACCATCGAGACTTCGGTCAAGACGATTGGCCACCGCAGCGCGGTGATGCATCAGGCGGTGAAACTGGCCGGCACCGAAACCCTCGTGGCCGAGGCGGACGTCACCTTCGTGGTGTACGATGCCAAGCTGGACAAGGCGGTACCGCTGGAAGGCCACCTCAAGGAACTTCTGGCCGCGATGCAAGACCAACAAGCGCTTTTCGCTTCTATTACCGGAACAGACAAGGCATGAAAAAAGGTTTGATGGCGTTGGCACTGGTGCTGGTAGCCGGCTTGCTGGCCTACACCATGCTGTTCAACAAGGACCGCGCTCCCGAAGTGCAGTACACCTCGATAACGGGACAACAGCTCAGCACCAGCTCGCTGAAGGGCAAGGTGGTTCTGGTCAACTTCTGGGCGACCAGTTGCCCCGGCTGCGTCGAAGAAATGCCGGAAATCAAGAAGATGTACCAGCAGTATGCGCCGCGCGGCTTTGAAACCGTGGCGGTGGCGATGAGCTACGACCCCCCCAACTACGTCAAGACTTACGTCGAGAAGAACCAGCTACCGTTCTTCGTGGCACTGGACCCCCAAGGCAGCATCGCCAAGGCCTTTGGTGAAATCCAGCTGGCCCCCACCACAATGCTGATCGACAAGCAGGGTCACATCATCAAGCGTTACGTCGGCGTGATGGACTTCAAGGAAGTGCGTCAGCTGATCGAGAAACAGCTCCAGTCCTGAACCACCTGGCCTGTGTCCATGAAAAACCCGCCTCCCGGCGGGTTTTTTCATTCGGAACCGGCGCTTCGTCCGGAGCAGACCGGGCAGGCCGGATCCCGCGGCACCTTCATGCTGCGGAATGAACTCTCCAGCGCGTCGTACAGGGTGAGCCGCCCCAACGCGACGGGAATCCCCGCCAACAGCTTGATGGCCTCCACCGCCTGCAGGCTGCCGATCACACCGACCAACGGCGCGAGCACGCCAAAGGTCGCGCACGGCCCGTCGTTGGCCTCGCCCTCTTCCGGGAATAGGCAGTGGTAGCACGGCGAGGCCGGCTGGCGGGTATCGAACACGGCAAGCTGGCCGTCGAAGCGCACTGCGGCGCCGGACACCAACGGCACCCCCGCTTCCACGCAGGCGCTGTTGACAGCGTGGCGGGTGGCGAAATTGTCCGAGCAATCGAGCACCACATTGTGGCGCGCCACCTCGTCGGCCAAGGCCTGGCCGGAGAGGCGCTCGCCGATGACGCGCACCGTCACTTCGGGATTGAGGGCCAGCATGCGCTGGGCCGCCGAATCCGCCTTGTTGCGGCCGAGGCTCGCCATGTCATGGACGATCTGGCGCTGCAAGTTAGTCAGCTCGACCACGTCGTCGTCGGCGATGGTGAGCTGCCCCACCCCGGCACTGGCCAGATACAGGGCTACCGGCGACCCCAGCCCGCCGGCGCCGACGATCAGCGCACGGGCGCCAAGCAGGGCCTGCTGCCCGGCGATATCGAGTTCCGGCAACAGGATATGCCGGCTGTAGCGCAACAGCGCCTGGTCACTCAGTTCGGTCATGGGGAAGTCGATTCTGCCAGGGGAACCGCCGGGAGCACCGGCGGTCGGGGATTACTCTTCTGCGGTCTTGCGCGCAAACTTGATACCGAGCTGCTTGAGCTTGCGATACAGGTGGGTACGCTCGAGGCCGACCTTCTGCGCCACACGGCTCATATTGCCGTTTTCCAGCGAGATATGGTACTCGAAGTAGCGACGCTCCAGCTGCTCGCGCAATTCGCGCAACGGCATGTTGAAGTCGAAGCCGGTTTCCTCTGCCGCCGGCTTCTCATGACGGAATTGCGCCAGCACCTTGTTGACTTCGGGCGCATCGATGTCCACCGATTCTGCCGTCAGCGCCAGGCTCTTGATGATGCTCCTGAGCTGCTCGAGATTGCCCGGCCAGTCGTACTGGCGCAGTGCGTTGAGCGCCGCAGTGGTGAGCTTGTGCGTCGACACCTGCTTGGATTCCACCAGCTCGGTAAGAATCTGTTCGGCGATGAAGATGATGTCTTCGGCATGCTCCCTGAGCGGCGGAATCGGCACGATCACGCTGGAGAGCGTGGTCAACAGGCGGTTGTCGCACTCCGGGTCGACTAGCAGTTCCTGCAACGGACGGCTGCACGAGCACAACAGGCGCACATTGAAGCGGTCCAGCTTGGAGAGCAGGAACAGCAGCCCTTGCTGGATACGGCGGTTGTACTGACCGATCTCGGGCAGGAACAACACGCCGTTGTTGGCCTTCTGCAAGAGTTCCAGCGGGGCGTCGGCGAGTTGCTCCGGCTTGGCCGGCGTCACCCACGGGGTATTGCCCTGGTGGAAGAACCGGGCGACCAACTCGAAGCCCGACCCGGGCTCGCCAGTCAGGAGCACCGGCGACTTGACCTTGGCCACTCGCTCGAGCTGACGTTTCAACTCCTGGATCGGCTCACTCTTTCCCAGCTTGTCGAGGTTGAGCGAGGTGTTGACCTGCATGTCGCCGTACTTGACGGCCCGCTGCACGGTGGTGAGCAGTTTCTGCAGGGCGATCGGTTTTTCGAGAAAATCGAAGGCGCCGATACGGGTGGCTTCGACGGCGGTATCGATGCTGGCGTGGCCGGACATCATCACCACCGGCATGTTGAGCTGACCGGACTTGGCCCACTCCTTGAGCAGGGTCACGCCGTCGCAATCGGGCATCCAGATGTCCAGCAGCACCAGCGCCGGACGGGTCTGGTTGCGCAGTTGTCGCGCCACCTCGGCGTTCTCGGCCAAGGCGACGGTGTACCCTTCGTCCTGCAGTATTTCCGAAAGCAGTTCGCGGATGCCGATTTCATCATCCACAATCAAAATGTCGCTGCTACGCATTAGGCCTCCAGCAATGGCAGGGTGAGAAGTATCCGTGCGCCCTGCTGCCCGGCATTTCCCAGTGCGATCTGACCATGGTGCTCCTCTATGATTTTCTTCACCACTGCCAGCCCAAGGCCTGTGCCCTTGGGCTTGTTGGTCACATACGGCTCGAACGCGCGCGGCAGGATGTCGGCTGGAAAGCCGGCCCCGTTGTCCTGCACGCAGACGATCGCGCTTCTTCCTTCTTGTCGGCTGCTAATGTGAATCATCGGGATGTCAACGTCAAGGACCGCATCCTGCGCATTCTGCAGCAGATTATGCAACACTTGGCGCAACAGGGCGGCATCCCCCATGATCATCAATGGTTGTTCAGACAACGTCATCTTAACAGCGGCATTGGATTCGTACAGCGTCATCACCTCGCGTACCAGCTGGTTCAAATCCAGCGCCACCAGCTTGATGCGCGGCGAGCGGGCGTAGTCGCGGAAGGCGTCGACCATGCTCTTGAGCGCGGACACCTGCTTGACGATGGTGTCGGTGGCGCGCCGCAGGAGATCGGCATCGCTGCCTTCCAGCTTGTCGGCCAGCTTCATCGCCAGGCGCTCGGCGGCGAGCTGGATCGGCGTCAGCGGATTGCGGATTTCGTGCGCCAGACGCTTGGCGACCTCGCCCCAGGCGGCGTCGCGCTGCGCCCGTGCCAGTTCGGTGATGTCGTCGAACACCACCACGTAGCCGCTGCCTGAACCCTCCGGCAAGCGCGCCCCCCGTACCAGCAGGATACGCTCCCCTTGCGCGGTAGTGTAATCGAGCTGGGTCTGCCACTCGGGCTGGCGCTCGCTGTCGGCATGCTCACAGACGTTGTCGACCAGCGGCACCAGTGCCGGCACCAAGCGGGTCCACTCGCGGAACGGGGCTTCGGCCAACTCGGCAAAGTCCACCCCGAGGATGCGCGAAGCACTGGTATTGGCGGCACGCAGGCGCCAGCCGTCGTCGAACGCCATCACCCCGGCACGCAGGTTGACCAGGATGCTTTCCAGGTAGAGCTTGCCCGACTCCAGCTTGAGTCGGTTCTCGTCGGCCAGTTGGCGCGCCTCGTCGAGCTGCTGGGTCATGCGGTTGAACATGGTGGTGAGGATGCCCAGTTCGTCACGCCGGTACACCGGGTGGCGCTTGGAGAAGTCGCCCTGCGCCACCGCGCGGGTCCCCGCCGCTAGTTCGGACAGCGGCGCCGACAGCCGCTCCGACAACCACAGCGCGAACGCCAGCGCGGCGGTCAGCGCCAAGAGACAGGCCAGCGTCAAGGTCAGGGTATAGAAGGTGCGCAGGCCGTCGCGCGAGAGCAGCAGCTGGCGATAGTCGGCACGGGCGGTGTCGATCAGCTCGGCATCGTGGGCGATGCTTTCCGGCGCGGCCTGGATCACCTGCATCACGCGGGTTTCATCATGCCGGTCGTGGTAGGCCATCAGCACCTTGAGCGCAAGCTGGTTGCGCCGATCATTCTCGATGGTCTGCACCGGCTGGCGCGGCCGCAGCGTGCGCAAGGCCTCGCGCGAAGGGGTTTGCGGCAGCCCGGCCAGATCGCCGCTGGCGAACGCCAGCAACTGCCCCTGACGGTTGAAGATGGCAACCTCGTTGAGGCCAAGCTGCTCGCGCAACCGCTCCAGCCGTGCCGGCAGACCGCTGTCCGGCAGTGCGTCGATATCGTCCTGCACCACCCGCGCCTTGCGCCCGACGTCCTGCAGCACGTAGCCCAACGCGTTGCGCCCGAGCTCCAGCCCGCGATCCAGCGCCGACTCCACGCGCACATCGAACCAGCTCTCGATGCTGCGCGAGAGGAACTGGGTCGAGATGGTATACACCAGCAGGCCGGGCACCAGCGCCACCACGGCGAACATCATCACCAGGCGCTGGGTCAGCTTGGCACCGAAGACGCGGCCCTTGACCCGGCGCCGCAGGCGTACCAGCTGGCGCCCGACCACGCCCAGCAGCGCCACTAACAGCAGCGCGTTGATGCCGAACACCCACCAGTAGTACTCGGCCAGCTTGGAGGTGTTGCCGGTAGCGAGCGCCAAGAGGTAGAGCAGGATGGCGGCGAAGGTGGCCATGGCGATCATGGCGTAGCGCATCAGCCGCCTTCCTTCACATTCAGATCGATCCAGCCCGAGCCCAGCGACCAGTCGGCGCTGCCCAGCGCGTTGAGCTGGAACGGCTTGGGCAGCTGGCCGATGTCGAGCATCAGCCGCACCCTCCCCTTGACCTTGTCGGCCGGCACGCCGCTCAGCGTCCCCGCTTCAAGCACGCGCCAGCCGTGGATCGCGCCGAGCGCGCTCAGGGCCTCGGCCTGCGTCGCGTAATAGCGCGACAGACTGCCGATGCTGACGCGGTAACGGCTGGTCAGCGACTGGTAGGCGATCTTGAAGTGCAGCTCGGCGTGCGGCTCGAACCACTCCCGGACGTTAAGCAGGTAGGCGGTGCTGCGCGGACGGGTCAGCTCGAATTCCAGACGGAACGGCAGCGCTACCCCCTGGGTCAGCGCATCGCTGAGGCCGGGGGTGAGCTTGATGTCGAAGCGGGTGCTGACGGCGAGCTGGCCATCGAGGAGTTCGGCCTCGGAGCGGGTGGCCGAAATGGAATCGGCCCATGCCGGCAGGACGGCACAGGCGATCAGCCAGATAAGAAGGCTAGCGCTTCGCAAGCAGCGCGTAATAGAAGCCGTCATGTTGCTCGCTGGGGAGCAGTTGTTGGTCGTCGAGGCATACCGCATCCGCATGTCGCGCGAGGAAGGCCGCGAGCTGTTCGCGGTTTTCCTCGGGAAAAATCGAGCAGGTAGCGTATAGCATTTTGCCGCCGCTGGCGAGCAGCGGCCAGAGCGCATCGACCAGGGCGGATTGCTGCCGCGCCAGCTCGGCGAAATCGCCAGGGCGGCGCAGCCATTTGATGTCGGGATGACGGCGCACCACGCCGCTGGCGGAACACGGCACGTCGGCCAGGATACGGTCGAACGGCACCCCGTCCCACCAGCTCGCCGTATCGCCGGCGTCGGCGGCGACGAGGCGAGCCGAGAGCTGAAGGCGGGCAAGGTTGTCGGCGACCCGCCCCAGCCGGGTTTCGTCGACGTCGAGCGCGGTGACGTCGAGATCGGCCAGTTCCAGCATGTGGCAGGTCTTGCCACCCGGCGCGGCGCAGGCGTCGAGCACGCGCAGGCCGTCGCGCAGGTCGAGCCGGTACGCCGCCTGCTGCGCACCCTGGTCCTGCACCGAGACGTCGCCGTCGGCAAAGCCGGGCAGTTCACGCACGCCGACCGGGCGGGCGAGTTGGATCGCCTCCTCGCCCAGGCACTCGGCCTCGATGCCCGCGTCACGCAGGCGCTGCAGGTAGGCAGCCGGTTCGACATGGCGGCGGTTGACGCGCAGGGTCATCGGTGGATGCTGGTTGTCCATGTCGAGAATGGCTTGCCAGTCTTGCGGGTAGTGGCGCCGTAAGGCCTTGATCCACCAGCGCGGGTGGTTGTAGCGGGCCTCGTCGTCGGCCGCCACGGCGGCCTTGAGTTCGTCGCGCTGGCGCAGGTAGTTGCGCAGCACGGCGTTGACCAGCCCCTTGAACCGCCCGCGCGCCAGCCGTCCGGCCAGCGTCACCGCCTCGTTGACCACGGCGTACTGGGCGGCACGGGTGTATTCCAGCTGATGCAGGGCAACGATCAGCACACGCTCCAGCTGCGGCTCGGGCAAGGGCTTGGGCAGCAGCTGGCGCAGCACACGGCGCCACTCGGCCAAGTGGCGCAGTACGCCGTAGCCGATGTCCTGCAGCGCGCCGCGCTCGGCCGGCGTGAGATCGGGCGCCTGGCGCTGGGCGTCGGCCAGGGCCTCGGTCAGGGTACGGCCCCCTTCCACTTTTTCGAGCAGGCCGGCGGCCAGGAGCTGGATTCGATGCATGCGGTCAGTTCCAAAAAAACCGGCCACAGCCGCGTATCACGGCTGTGGCCCGGGGTAGGTCGGTTTGCGCGGAATGATACGGCTAGACGCCGCCGCGCGCCATCTCGTTGAGGCGTGCGATGCGCTCCTCGGTATGCGGGTGGGTGCGGAACAGCGAGTCCATGCCGCCGCCGGAGAGCGGGTTGATGATCATCATCTGCGCGGTCTCCGGATGCGCCTCGGCGGCGGGCATCGGCAGCCCCTGGGCGTAGTACTCGATCTTGCGCAGCGCCGCGGCGAGCGCCAACGGTTCGCCGGAAATCTCGGCGCCGCCGCGGTCGGCTTCGAATTCACGCGCGCGCGAGATCGCCATCTGGATCAGGCTGGCGGCCAGGGGGGCCAGCAGCGCGACCAGGATGCCGGCGATCGGGTTGACCGCACGGCCCTCTTCGTCGCGCCCGCCGAAGAACATGGCGAAGTTGGCGAGCGCCGAGATAGCGCCGGCCATGGTGGCCGAGATGGTCGAGATCAGCGTGTCGCGGTGCCGCACGTGCGCCAGCTCGTGCGCCATCACGCCGCGCAGTTCGCGGTAGTCGAGCATGCGCATGATGCCGGTGGTGGCCGCTACCGCCGCATGCTCCGGATCGCGCCCGGTGGCGAAGGCGTTGGGCTGGTCTTCATGGATCACGTACACGCGCGGCATCGGCAGCCCGGCGCGGCCCGCCAGTTCGGCCACCATGCCGTACAGCTCGGGGGCGCTCTGGGCATCGACCTCCTGCGCGTTGTACATGCGCAACACCATCTTGTCCGAGTTCCAGTAGGCGAAGACGTTCATCGCGCCACCAAACAGCAGCGCCAGCAGCATGCCGCTCTTGCCGCCGATCATGGCCCCGATGACGCCGAACAGCGCCACGATGGCGGCCATCAGCAGCGTCGTCTTGAACCAGTTGAATGTCATGGCCACAGCCTCCTTGCGTTATCCACCACCCTAGATATGGTTCACCGGCTTGGAATATCAAGCCCCGAGCCGGGTTCCCGTCAGATCCGGCCGGCCGGCAACGAAGTCGCGCGCCGCCAGGCGCTTGCCGCCGGCGGCCTGCAGCTGGGTGAGCCGCACCACGCCGCTACCCGCCGCCACGCACACGCCGTCGGCGTCGGCCGACAAGACCGTGCCCGGTTCACCGCGGCCTTCCTCGGCGGAGGCCAGCCACAGCTTGAGGGGTTCGCCAGCGAGGCGGGTGAAGGCGCCGGGCACCGGGTTGTAGGCGCGGATGGCGCGGGCGATGTCGGTCGCCGGCTGGCTCCAGTCGACCTCGGCCTCGGCCTTGGAGAGCTTCTGGGCGTAGGTCACACCTTCTTCCGGCTGCGCCACCGGGTTGATCTCGTCGAGCCGCGCCAGGGTGTCGACGATGGCGCGGGCGCCGGCTTCGGCCAACCTGTCGTGCAGCGTGGCGGCGGTTTCGTCCGCGGCGATCGGCAGCGGATGCACCGACAGCATGGCACCGGTATCGAGGCCGACGTCCATCTGCATGATGGTGATGCCGGTTTCGCTGTCGCCCGCCAGCAGCGCGCGCTGGATCGGCGCCGCGCCGCGCCAGCGCGGCAGCAGCGAGGCGTGGATATTGAGGCAGCCTTGCGCCGGCAGCTCAAGCACCGCCTGCGGCAGCAGCAGACCGTAGGCGGCCACCACCATCACCTCGGCACCGACCTCGGCGATCAGCGCCTGCGCTTCCGGGGTCTTCAGCGTCAAGGGCTGCTCGACGCGCAGGCCGTGCTGCAGCGCCAGCGCCTTGACCGGGCTCGGCTTGAGTTTCATGCCGCGCCCGGCGGGGCGGTCAGGCTGGGTCAGCACCAGCGGGATGTCGTGCCCGGCATCGAGCAGGGCCTGCAAGGCGGCGGCGGCGAATTCCGGGGTGCCGGCAAAAATCAGTTTCATGGCATTCCTGCAAAAACGAGGGGACACGGTGTGCGTGTCCCCGGGGTTCGGCCAACGCGGGTCGGGCCTGGAATCTGTTCACGATCTGTCGCGAGCGGCCCTCAGCGGGGTGAAGAGCAGCACAGAAACCGGAATGGACATGAAGTCCATGAGGATTTCCGATCGCTGAGCGAATCCCTGCGTGCCAATCTTCGATTGGCCCAGCGATAGATTCGCACGCAGTGCACCTGAGCCCCGATCAGGGACGCGCAGCAAGATCGGGACAGATTCTTACAGCGTGTGCTTCTCGCGCTTCTTCATCTTGGCCTTGATGCGGCTCTGCTTGAGCTGGGACAGGTAGTCGACGAACACCTTGCCGTCGAGATGGTCGATCTCATGCTGGATGCAGATCGCCAACAGGCCGTCGGTCTCGATCTCGAACGGCTCGCCGTTGCGGTCGAGCGCACGCACCCGCACCCACTCCGAGCGGTGCACCTTGTCGTAGATGCCGGGCACCGACAGGCAGCCTTCTTCGTACACGGTATCGCCACGACGCTCGACGATTTCCGGGTTGACGAAGGCGGTCAGGGCCGACTTCTCTTCGCTGACATCGATCACCACCACGCGCTCATGCACGTTGACCTGGGTGGCCGCCAGGCCGATGCCGTTGCATTCGTACATGGTCTCGGCCATGTCGTCGATCAGTTGGCGGATGCGCTCGTCCACCGCGCCGACCGGACGCGCGACTTTGTGCAGACGCTCGTCCGGGTAATGCAGAATAGTTAGCAGCGCCATCTAATTCCGTTACTCCAGATTGTAGTTTTGCCATCAGCATGTCGATAATAGACCTGTCTGACGCAGATATCGTTACTTCGAGGGCGCCGGGAATGGCGCGCCCGTCCATGAATATTGGGGCATTTTCCATGCGCAAAAGCATTATATCGCTAGTCTTGGCTCTGGGCCTTGCGGCACCGGCCTTTTCCGACACGCTGACGCTGCGCTCTGACGCCCCGGCGCGCTACGTGGTGGTCAAAGGCGACACGCTGTGGGGCATCTCCGGCCGCTACCTGAAAAAGCCGTGGAACTGGCCCCGCCTGTGGCAGATGAACCGCGACGAAGTGAAAAACCCGCACCTGATCTACCCCGGCGACGTGCTGGTACTGACCTGGGTCAACGGCCAGCCGCGCCTCGGCCTGGAGCGCAACCGCCGCGAGGTGAAGCTGTCGCCGCAGGTGCGCATCGAGGACCAGGACCGTGCCCTGCCGAGCATCCCGGCCAAGGCCATCGAGCCCTTCCTGTCGCGCCCGCTGATCGTCGACATCGACAGCTTCTCGCGCGCGCCGCGCCTAGTCGCCGGCAGCGACGAGCACGTGGCGATGAGCAGCGGCGACCGCGCCTACGCCATGGGGCTCGACCAGGGCGGCAGCTGGCAGTCGTACCGCCCCAACAAGCCGCTGCGCGATCCGGACAGCGGCGAGACGCTGGGCTACGAGGTGACTTACGGCGGAGATCTGGCGGTCGAGAAGATAGGCGACGAGGTACAGTCGTTGCGGGTGCGCAAGGTGGCCGAGGAAATCCTGGTCGGCGACCGCCTGGTCAAGGCGCCGCGCGACTATTTCGTCAGCTACGTGCCGCATCCGCCCGAAAAGATGGTGCAGGGCAAGATCATCTCCACCCCCAACGGCGTCGCCGGCGCGGCCCAGTACTACAACGTGGCGATCAACCTGGGACAACGTGACGGCCTGGAGACCGGCCACGTGCTCGACATCCTCAAGAACGGCAGCCTGGTCAAGGTCACGACGCCGGACAACCGCGAAACCAAGGTGCTGCTGCCGACCGAGAAAGCCGGCTCGCTGTTCGTCTACCGCGTGTTCAACCGCGTCGCCTACGGCCTGGTGATGGAGAGCGCTGTACCGATCGGCGTGGGCGACGTGGTGCGCACGCCGGACGAGGAATGAGCAGCGAGCGCGCCGACTGGGCGCTGCTGGCGCTGACGCCGGGCATCGGCCCGGTCGGCGTGCTGCGCCTGATCGACACCTTCGGCAGCGCCGCCGCCGCAGCTTCGGCCAACCTTTCGCAGTTGCAGCGTTGCCTCGGCGACGAGGCGGCGCGCGCCCTGGCGGGCCGCGTGGCGACCGCCGACGTGGAGGCGGCGCTGGCCTGGGCCGACGCGCCGGGCTGTTTCCTGCTGACCCTGGCCGATCACGACTACCCCACAGCGCTGGCCGAGGCCGGCCACGCCCCGCCGCTGCTGTTCGGCCGGGGCCGGCGCGAATTGCTGGCGCGCCCGATGCTGGCCATGGTCGGCAGCCGCCACGCCACACCGCAGGGCCGGCAGACCGCCGAGGAGTTCGCGCACGGCCTGGCGCAGGCCGGCTACACCATCGTCAGCGGGCTCGCCAGCGGCATCGACGGCGCCGCCCACCGTGGCGCGCTGGGCACGGCGGCATCGACCATCGCGGTGATCGGCACCGGCATCGACCGGGTCTACCCGGCCAGCCACCGCCAGCTCGCCCACCAGTTGGCCGAAGGCGGCCTGATCCTGTCGGAATTTCCGCTCGGCACGGCGCCGCTGGCGCACAACTTCCCGCGCCGCAACCGCATCATCGCCGGGCTCAGCCGCGGCTGCCTGGTGGTCGAGGCCAACGTCAACTCCGGCTCGCTGATCACCGCGCGCCTCGCCGCCGAGGTCGGGCGCGAGGTGCTGGCGATTCCCGGCTCGATCCACAACCCGCAGGCGCGCGGCTGCCACCGCCTGATCAAGGACGGCGCCAAGCTGGTGGAAACGGTGGACGACGTGCTGGACGAAATCGGCCGCCCCGCCCCCGACGCACCAGGGGCGGCCAGCACCAACACGGCCGTGGCGGACGGCACAGCCGCGGAGGTGGCGGAGACGCCGCTGCTGGTCCAGCTGGGCTACGATCCGGTCGACGTCGACAGCCTGGCGGCGCGGCTCGAGTTGACGGCGGGGGAGGTTTACGCGATGCTTCTTGAGCTGGAACTGGAAGGCCGGGTGGCAAGCCTGCCGGGCGGTCGTTTCCAGCGCCTGTCCTGAAGCGGGACGCGCCCTGCCAGCATCCTTAAAAGTCTCTGCACCATGTTTGACGTTCTTGCCTATCTGTTTGAAGAATACCAGGACCCCGAAGCCTGCAACGACCGCGAAGGCGTGATGCGCACCCTCGCCGCCGCCGGCTTCGAGGACGCCGACATCAACGACGCCCTCGACTGGCTCGATATCCTCTGCAACATCAACGAGGGTGCCTTCGCCGCGATGGACGAGTCCTACGGCCTGCGCGTCTACAGCGACAGCGAACAGAAACGCCTGCCGACCGAAGTGCGCGGCCTGCTGCAGTTCCTCGAGCACCACGGCGCCCTCTCCCCGGCTCAGCGCGAGATGGTGATCGACCGCCTGCTGGCGATGCCCGACGACGAGGTCAACGTCGCCTCGGCCAAACTGGTCACCTTGCTGGTGCTGTGGGTGCAGAAGGCCGAGCTGCCGATCCTGCTCGGCGAAGAGCTGCTCGACGTGGTAAACGGCGAACCGACCATGCAATGAGCTTGTCACGGCGTTGCGACAGGCTTACCATCGCGCCCTTCCGACGCCTTAACGACACGTCCGACAAGAGCGCCCCCTTGCGCTCTTGTTTTATTTGATAGATACACAAGATGTCAGCCCGGGACTGCCGGGTTCACGATTGAACAAAACATGCCCTCGAGCCTATTGATCGTTGAGTCGCCGTCCAAGGCCAAAACGCTGAAAAAATACCTGGGTCAGGACTTCGAAGTCCTCGCCTCCTACGGCCACGTCCGCGACCTGGTGCCGAAAAGCGGCGCGGTCGACCCGGACAAGAACTTCGCCATGAAGTACCAGCTGATCCCGCGCAACGCCAAGCACGTGGACGCCATCACCCAGGCGGTGGCCGAGGCCGATCACATCTATCTGGCAACTGACCCGGACCGCGAAGGCGAGGCCATTTCCTGGCACCTGGTACAGATCCTCAACAACAAGAAGCTGCTGAAGGGCAAGACCGCACAGCGCGTGGTGTTCCACGAGATCACCAAGAACGCCGTGCTCGACGCCATCGCCAACCCGCGCGACATCTCGCAGGAGCTGGTCGACGCGCAGCAGGCGCGCCGCGCGCTCGACTACCTGGTCGGCTTCAACCTGTCGCCGATGCTGTGGAAGAAGATCCGCCGCGGGCTGTCCGCCGGCCGCGTGCAGAGCCCGGCGCTGCGCCTGATCTGCGAGCGCGAGAACGAAATCCGCGCCTTCACCGAGCAGGAATACTGGTCGATCCACCTCGACAGCCACAAGGGCCGGCAGAAGTTCGGCGCCAAGCTGTTCGAGCTCGGCGGCAACAAGCTCGACCAGTTCGACATCCCGAGCGAGGCGGTCCAGGCCGACACGCTGGCGCGCCTGGCAGAGCAGCCGGCCACCGTCAGCAACGTCGACAAGAAGAAGAAAACCCGCAACCCGGCCGCGCCGTTCACCACCTCGACGCTGCAGCAGGAGGCGGTGCGCAAGCTCGGCATGACCACCGACCGCACCATGCGCACGGCGCAGCAGCTGTACGAGGGCGTCGACATCGGCCAGGGCACGGTCGGTCTCATCACCTACATGCGTACCGACGCCGTGGTGCTGTCGAACGAGGCCCTGACCGAAATCCGCGGCTACATCGAGAGCCAGTTCGAGCCGGCCTTCCTGCCCAAGGCCCCGGTCACCTTCAAGAACAAGTCGAAGAACGCCCAGGAAGCCCACGAGGCGATCCGCCCGACCTCGATCGAGCGCACCCCGGCGGCGATGAAGCCGTTCTTGACCACCGACCAGTTCAAGCTCTACGAGATGATCTGGAAGCGCACCCTGGCCTGCCAGATGGCGCCGGCCAAGTTCGACACCACCAGCGTCGACATCACCGTCGGCGAGGGCGTGTTCCGCGCCACGGGCCAGGTACAGACCTTCGCCGGCTTCCTCGCGGTGTACGAGGAAGACGTCGACGACGCCGAGGACGAGGACAACGCCAAGCTGCCGGCGCTGGAGGTGGGCGACGTGCTGCCGGTGGACAAGCTCTACGGCGAACAGCACTTCACCCAGCCGCCGCCGCGCTTCTCCGAGGCCAGCCTGGTCAAGGCGCTGGAAGAATTCGGCATCGGCCGCCCGTCCACCTACGCCAGCATCATCTCGACGCTGAAGGACCGCGAGTACGTGGTGCTCGACAAGAAGCGCTTCCTGCCGACCGACACCGGCGAGATCGTCAACAAGTTCCTCACCGAGCACTTCGGCCAGTACGTCGACTACAACTTCACCGCCAAGCTGGAAGACCAGCTCGACGAGATCGCCAACGGCCGGCGCGAGTGGGTGCCGGTGATGGAGACGTTCTGGAAGGGGCTGGCCAAGCAGCTGAGCGAGAAGGAAAGCCTGTCGCGCGCCGAGGTCACCACCGAGAGCCTGGACGAGGCCTGCCCGAAGTGCAGCAAGCCGCTGCAGATCAAGTTCGGCAAGCGCGGCCGCTTCATCGCCTGCACCGGCTACCCCGAGTGCGACTACACCCGCGACATCGGCGAGACCGCCGAGAGCGCGGCGGCGGCGGCGGAAGAACCGACGGTGATCGAGGGGCGCACCTGCCCGGAATGCGGCGGCGCGCTGCACATCAAGAAGGGCCGCTACGGCAAGTTCATCGGCTGTGCCAACTACCCCAAGTGCAAGCACATCGAACCGCTCGAGAAGCCGCGCGACACCGGCGTGACCTGCCCGGAATGCAAGACCGGCAGCCTGATCGAGCGCAAGAGCCGCTACGGCAAGCTGTTCTACAGCTGCAATACCTATCCCAAGTGCAAGTACGCCACCTGGAACCCGCCGGTGGCCGAGCCCTGCCCGAAGTGCCACTGGCCGATCCTGACCATCAAGACCACCAAGCGGCGCGGCACCGAGAAGGTCTGCCCGCAGAAGGAGTGTGGCTACAGCGAGGTGATCGCCCCGCCGGAAGCCAAGGAAGCCTGAGCCGCATCCGCCCTCACCCCCGACGCCACCGCCAGGTGGCGTTTTTCATGCCCGGTCGGCCCGCGATATCGCCCGTTCGTCATAACCCGGCACCGGCTTTTATTCAGCATTTCCCGGCGCAATGCTTATACTTCGAGTCAAGGGCGAAGTCAGCCCGATTTCACTGCCAGATTCGTTCTGGCGAGTACGGTACCTGCGACGGACCGGAATGCCCTCCGGGGCAAAACGCCGCCTGCCCCCAGGCGGCGTTTCCATTGGGCCAGAACGCCGCGCGCATTCCAACTGACAGACGCAGCGCCTCGAGCAGATGCCCGCAAGCCGCGCTGAAATGCGGTTGCGGCGACGCTTCGGGCACGGCCCCGACAGGACGACTGCCGGGGTACCCGTTCCCCGGTTTGTCCGGGGTGGGTGGCGTGCCGCAGTGCCTGCAAGGCGGGCTGGAGGTAAAGGGCGGATCATGAAAGCCGACAGCAGCTTCTACTTCACCGGCAGCGCCGTGCTGACCTTGCTGGCTTTCGCCTCCACGACCTGGCCGCTGCTGGCCGTCTCCTTGCTCGTCACGTTCTGCGGCATGATGGTGGCCGACCGCGAGCAGCTGGCGGCGCTCGACAGCCACGCGCTGGCGATGTTCCTGATGCAGCACGAACGCCCGCTGCTGCCGCTGGACGCCTTTCGTGGCCGCGAGCTGCTGTTCTACTACGCCGGCCAGCCGGTGTACCGCTACCTGATCGCGCGCGACTCGCGCTGGCTCTTGGTCGGCAAGCAGGGCGAGGTCAAGGAAGGCCCGGGCATGATCCGGGTGACGCCGGGCTACCTGTACCGCCGCCTCGACGATTGATAGCCTGATTCATTAGGCGGCTGCGCCTTTGCATCTTGAGCGCCGGCGGTGCTCCGAGCGTGCAAATCTCTGATTCGCTCAGCCATGATCCTCATGTACTCCGTGTACATTCCGGTTCCTGTGCGTTGGCGGCACTCAACCTGCTTTGGCTCGCTCTCCTACTGAAACAGGCTCCCGTCCCGCCCAATGCAAAAACGGCAGCGCGCCACCAGGCATGCTACCGTTTTGTCCCGTGCTTCGGCCAACCTGGTCAGCCGAACAGCACCAGCCCCCACACCACGGCTAGGTTGACCAGACCGATCAGCTGCGCCGCGCTGCCCATGTCCTTGGCGCGCTTGGCGAGCGGATGGCGCTCCAGCGAAGTGTGGTCGACCGCCGCCTCCACCGCCGAATTGAGCAGCTCGATGATCAGCGTGGCGAGCGAGCTCGCCACCAGCAGGGCACGCTCCAGCGCGCTGGCATGGATGACGAAGGCCAGCGGGATCAGGATCACGGCCAGCAGCAGCAGCATACGGAACGCGTCCTCGTGGCGGAAGGCGGCCTTGAGACCGTCCAGCGAGTACCCGAAGGCGTTGATCAGCCGGGTGATCCCGGTCTTGCCCTTGAACGGGCTTTCCTGCAGCTTCATGCGGCTCCCAGAAGATGGATACGTGGCGCTTCGCCCAGCCAGTGCAGGCGTGCCTGCATCGAGCGCGACAGCCAGACCTCGCCGTGGCCGTCGACCAGCAGTACGTCGCGGATGCCGAAGCGGCTGGCATAGTAAGAAGCGCGCGCGGTGTCGGCAAGATAAATCGGCTTGGTGGCGACGTCGGAGCGCAGCCCGGCGTCGGCGGCCGGCGCCACCACCACGGTGGCGGCCTCGGCGCGGCAGTCGCTGCTGCCGTCGCGCGGGTCGATCAGGTGGCAGTGGCGCCGCCCGTTCAGCTCGAAGTAGCGCTGGTAATCGCCCGAGGTGCCCACCGCCTCGCCGTCGGACAGCTCCACCACCGCCATCGCCTCGTTGCGGCGCGGGTGCTGGATGCCGACCTTCCACGGCGTGCCGTCCGGCTTTTTGCCCAGCGCGATGACGTTGCCGCCGATGTTGATCAGCGCGGCACGGACACCGGCGGCCTTGAGCTGGTTGCGCACCCGGTCGAGCGCCCAGCCCTTGGCGATGCCGCCCAGATCGAGCTGCACCGCCGGGTTGCGGCTGGCGATGCGGCCGTCGGCGAGGCTCAGGTCAGCCATACGCGGACGGGCCTCGACCAGTTGCCGGAGCGCCGCCGGATCGGGCGTGACCGGGGCGAAGCTGTCGGCGTGAAAGCCCCACAGCGCCACCAGCCCGCCCAGCGCCGGCGAGAACAGGCCGTCGGAGAGCGCCTCGTCGCGCTGCGCGGCACGCAGCAGCTCGGCCAGATCGGGCGCCAGCGGCGCCGATTCGCCACGCGCCAGGGCGCGGTTGATGGCGACCAGCTCGCCGTTGCCCTTCCAGGCGTGCAGGCGCAGGTGCAGACGGTCGAGTTCGGCCATGGCCTGCGCCACCGCGGCCTGGGCGCGGGCCTCCGGCTCGCCCAGCACGGTGACCTCGACGCGCGTGCCGAACACGTAGCTTTCCTGGCGGAACGGTTCGGGCTCGCGGCTGCACGCCGCGAGCCCGATCAGCAGACACAGGGCCAGACAGGTTGGCCGAAGCCGCGAGATCAGTGCGCGCACCGCCGCTCCAGCGCATCGATGTACAGCCCGGCGACGTTGATGCCGGTCTGATCCATGATCTCGCGGAAGCAGGTGGGACTGGTGACGTTGACTTCAGTGAGGTAATCGCCGATGACGTCGAGACCGGCGAACAGGATGCCGCGCCGCTGCAGTTCCGGTCCCACCGCCGCCACGATCTCGCGGTCGCGCGCGGTGAGCGGACGCGCCTCGCCGCGGCCGCCGGCGGCGAGGTTGCCGCGCGTCTCGCCGGCCATCGGGATGCGCGCCAGGCAGTAGTCCACCGCCACGCCGTCGATCACCAGGATGCGCTTGTCGCCGTCGCGGATTTCCGGGATGAAACGCTGCGCCATCACGGTGCGGGTCTCGCGCTGGGTAATGGTTTCCAGGATCACCGACAGGTTGGGGTCGTCCGGCGTGACGCGGAAGATGCTGTCGCCGCCCATGCTGTCGAGCGGCTTGAGGATGACGTCCTGATGCTGGCGCACGAAGGCGCGCAGGCGGGCCGACTCGCCGGAGATCAGGGTCGGCGCGATGCAGTCGGGGAAGTGCAGGATCGCCAGCTTCTCGTTGTAGTCCCTGAGCGCCTGGCCGCTGCTGAACACCTTGACGCCCTGGGCTTCGGCCAACGTGAACAGCTGCGAGGCGTACAGGTACTCCATGTCGAACGGCGGGTCCTTGCGCATGATCACCGCGCTGAACGCGGTGAGCGGCTGGCGCTGCACCTCGGCGAGGCGGAACCAGTCGTGCTTGTCGCCGGTGAGGGTCAGGCCGCGCGCGTCCACCAGCAGCCGTCCGCCTTCCACCGACAGCTGGCGCGCCTCGGCCACCGCCAGGGCATGGCCGCGTCGTGCCGCCTCCTCCATCATGGCGAAGGTGGTGTCCTTGTAGATCTTGAAGTGGTCCAGCGGGTCGGCGATGAACAGGATTTTCATAGGCGGGATCCAGTGCGCTCAGGCGTTGTCGGGGTCGGTGGCTTCCAGCTCCAGCGAGGCGGCCAACAGCGCCAGGCGGGCGATCACGCCGTAGGAATAGAAACGGTTGGGCGGGCAGTCCGGGGTGCCGCTCTTGTCCGGCAGACAGGCCGATTCGAACGACAGCGGCACGAAGTGCATGCCCGGCGCGTTGAGGTTCTCGTCGACGCCGCGCCCGGTGTGGACGCGGTAGAAGCCGCCGATGACGAAGCGGTCCATCATGTACACCACCGGCTCGGCCACCGCGGCGTTGACCGTCTCGAAGGTGTACACGCCTTCCTGCACGATCACCTCGGACACTTCCAGCCCTTCCTTCACCACCGCCATCTTGTTGCGCGCCTTGCGGTTGAGGCCGATCACCTCGTCCGGCGACTTCACGCTCATCACGCCCATGCCGTAGGTGCCGGCGTCGGCCTTGACGATCACGAACGGGTCATGGGTGATGCCGTACTCGCGGTACTTGACGCGGATCTTGTCGAGCAGGCCGGAGACGCTGTCGGCCAGCGCTTCTTCGCCCTGGCGCGACTGGAAGTCCAGCCCCTTGGTGGCGTTGAAGTACGGGTTGATCAGCCACGGATCGATCGAGATCAGGCGGGCAAAGTCGTCCGCGACCTGGTCGTAGGCCTTGAAATGGTGGGTCTTGCGCCGCACCGCCCAACCGGCGTGCAGCGGCGGCAGCAGGGTCTGCTCCAGGTTCTGCAGGATGTCCGGCGCGCCGCCCGACAGGTCGTTGTTGAGCAGCACCACGCACGGGCTGAAGCCGTCGGCCAGCACCAGGCGGTTGCCGCGGCGCTCGATCGGCTCCAGCCGCACCGTGGCGCCGTTGGCGGCGGTCAGTTCGGTCGGCTCGGTGATCTCCGGGTTGAGCGAGCCCAACCGGACCTTGAGGCCGGCCTGCTCGAAGATGTGCACCAGCGCCGCCACGTTCTGCAGGTAGAAGGTGTTGCGGGTGTGGTTTTCCGGGATCAGCAAGATGTTCTTGGCTTCCGGACACACCTTCTCCACCGCGCTGGTGGCGGCCTGGACCGCGAGCGGGGTGAATTCCGGGTTGAGGTTGTTGAAACCGCCGGGGAACAGGTTCATGTCCACCGGGGCCAGCTTGAAGCCGCTGTTGCGCAGGTCGACCGAGCCGTAGAACGGCACCTGGTGGGCGTGCCACTGGCTACGGAACCAGTGCTCGATATGGGGCTGGGCGCCGAGGATGCGGCTTTCCAGCTCCAGCAACGGGCCCTTCAGGGCGGTGGACAGGTAAGGAACGGTCATGTCTTCCCCTTTGGGATGATCTTGGGTCGAATTGCACAATGGTGGGGATGACAGGCGCCTTATTCAACCCTGGGTGGCGGAGCGGCGCGGGCTCAGTCCGGCCATGCTTCGTTATAGGCCGCCTGGTAGCGCTCTTTCAGTTGGGCCCAGTCGAAGACATGGTTCTGCGCGCCGCGGCTGACCACCTTGATGGCGCCCAGGAGGTTGGCCAGGCGGCCGGTGAGGTGCCAGTCGAGACCGTGCCGGATGCCGTACAGCAGGCCGGCGCGGAAGGCGTCGCCGCAACCGGAGGGGTCGAGCGCGGGGCCGTCCAGCGGCACCGCCGGAATGTTGAGCAGCGTGTCGCCGACGTGGATCTCCGCCCCCTGCGCCCCGCGCGTGATGATCAGCGCGCGCACCTGGCGGCGCATATCGTCCAGCGAGAGGCCAGCACGCTCGCGCATCAGTTCGGCTTCGTAGTCGTTGAGCGTGACGTAGCTGGCCATTTCGACCAGCGCGCGCAGCTCGGTGCGCGAGAACAGCGGCAGCTCCTGGCCGGGGTCGAACACCAACGGGATGCCGGCCTCGGCCAGCTCGCGGCAGTGCTGCAGGCAGCCGAGGTAGCCCGACGGCGCCACGATGGCGAGTTCCACCGGGCTCTCGACCTCGCTCAGGTGGTTGTCGGTGGCGTGCTCCATCGCGCCGGGATGGAACGCCATCAGCTGGTTGCCGCCGCTATCGCTAATGATGAAACATTGCGCGGTATACTGGCCGGGAACGGTGCGGATATGGCGGTCCGCCACGCCGAGGCGCGCCAGATGCTCGCGGTAGGGGTCGAAGTCCTCGCCCACCGTGGCCATCACCAGCGGCCGCTCGCCCAGCAAGGCGAGGTTGTAGGCGATGTTGCCGGCGCAGCCGCCGAACTCGCGGCGCATCGTCGGCACGCGAAAGGTGGTGGAGATCTTGTGCAGCTGGTCCGCCAGGATATGCTGGTCGAAACGGTCTTCGAAGGTCAGCAGGGTATCGTAGGCGAGCGATCCGCAGACGAGGATGGACATGCCGGCTCCGCTATGAAATCAAGCGCTTAAGTGTAGCACGAAACGCCGTCCTCCCCCGTGGCGAACCCTGGCCGCGCCGCCCGCTCCAAGCGCTTGCCACGTTTTTACAGGATGATCCGATGACCCCCACCACTCTGCGCCGCGGCGTGCTGCCGCTACTGTGCGCCGCGCTGCTGACGGCGCTGCCGGCCGCCGCCAACCCAGCGCTGGAACGCGCCCGCTTCACCGACCTGGCCGGCAAGAACGCCGCGCTCACCCAGTACAAGGGCAAGGTCACCGTGGTGAATTTCTGGGCCACCTGGTGTTCGCCCTGCCGCGAGGAGATGCCGATGCTCAACGCCGTGCGCACCCGCCTGGCGCCGCGTGGCGTCGAGGTGGTCGGCGTGGCGCTCGACGACAAGGTCTCGGTCGGCAATTACCTGCGCACGACCCGGGTGAGCTATCCCATCGTGCTGGGCGACGGCAACACGCTCGACCTGATGCGCGCCATCGGCAACCCGGCCGGCGGCCTGCCCTACACCGTGGTGCTGGACCGCTCCGGCAAGCAGGTCGCCACGCTGATCGGCAAACTGTCGGAACAGACCCTGCTGCAGGCGGTCGAGCCGCATCTCTAGGCACCTGTTCACGATCCCTTGGCCCCCGTGCCGGGCCTCGTCGCCCGGCCTGCCGCCACGGCGAAAAAAGCCCGGCCTAGGCCGGGCGCAAGCTGACAACAACAGGGAAAATCTCAGAAGGTCACCTTGACCGGCGCCCACTTGGCCTGGCGCACCTGATAGACGGTAATCGGCGCCTGGATCAGGTCGCCACGGCTATCGAAGCGGTAGCTGGCGTTCACCCCCTCGTAACTGATCTTCTTCAGCGCCGCCGTGACCTTGCCGGGCTCGGTGCTGTTGGCCTGCTGCATGGCCTTCGCCACCAGCATCACCGCGTCGTAATGCTGCGGGCCGTAGGACAAGGGCGGCTTGCCGTACTTGGCCTGATAGCGCTTGATGAAGTCCTGGCCCTGGCTGCGCTTTTCCAGCACGTTGCCGGCCACCGCCGCCATGAAGCCTTCGCTGTTGCTGCCGGAAAGCTTGATGAAGTTATCGGTCTGGATCATGTCGCCACTGAGCACCTTGGTGGACAGGCCGAGCTGCTTCATCTGCAGCGCCAGGGGAGCCGCCTGGCTGTCGGACATGGCAACGAACAGCAGGTCCGGCTTGGCGGCACGGATCGTGGTCAGGATCGGACTGAAGTTGTTCTGCCCCGGCGTGGTGTATTCGCGGCGGATCACCTGCGCCCCCAGGCGCTTGGCCTCGGCCTCGAACTTGTCGGCCAGTCCTTGGCTATAGGCGGTGCGGTCGTCGATCATGGCGATGCGCTTGGCCTTCAATTCGCTCAGCGCGTATTGGGCGATAGCCGGCCCCATGCGGGTGTCCACCGCGCTCAGGCGGAAGGCGTTGCCGTAGCCCTGGTTGGTGTAGGTGGCGTTGACGGCCACCGAGAACTGCGGCAGACCGGCCTGGTTGATGATGCGCGCGGCGGGAATGGTGGTGCCCGACGTGAACGGGCCGACCACCGCCTTCACTTCTTCATCCAGCAGTTTTTGCGCGGCCAGGGTGGACTGCTTGGGGTCTTCCTGGTCGTCCTGCGATACCAGTTCGAACTGCACCGGCTGGCCGTTGATCCTCAGTGCACTGCGGTTGAGGGTGTCGACGGCGAGCTGGGCACAGTTCTGGTTGTCCTTGCCCCAGTGGGCGTCCGGCCCGGTCAAGGGGCCGATGAAACCGATTTTCACCACCTCGGCGGCAGAAGCGGCGCTGATGCCCCCCAGGGCCAGCAGGGTAACGAGCAGGGTGTGTTTCATGTTTTGCATCCTGATGAAGTTGTTGAATCGACACGAGGCACAGCAACAGCTTGATTGCGACAGCATTGGCACCGACCGGAACGCTAACGGAACCGGCCGGGCCAGAACTCTGGCGGAATGGCCGCCACCCCGGTGAGGTGGTCGCGCAGCAGCGCGCCGGTGGTGGCGGCGAGGGTCAGGCCGAGATGGCCATGACCGCAGGCGAAGAACAGTTGCCGCAGGTGCGGGGACGGGCCGATCACCGGCACGGTATCCGGCACCGACGGGCGGTTGCCCATCCAGGCGCTCATGCCTTCGGTACCGAGTTCGCCCAGCATGGCCTGCGCCTTGTCCAGCAGCAGGTGGGCGCGACGGTAGTCCGGCGGCGCGTCGCGGTGCGCCAGTTCCACCGTGCCGGCCAGGCGCAGGCCGCCGTCGGCCATCGGCAGGATGACGAAGCTTTCACTGGCGTTGAGCAGGAAATGCCGCAGCGGACGACCGGCCCTGGGCAGGGTCAGGTGGTAGCCACGCTCGCTCTCCAGCGGCAGCGCCTGGCCAGCCTGGCGTGCGAAACGGTCGCTCCACACGCCGCTCGCCACCACGACCTGCCCCGCGCTCAGCGCGCTGCCGTCGGCCAGGGTGATGCCGCTGACGGCGCCGTGCTGCTGACGCAGCGCCGTCACCGGCTGCTGCAGGAACCGGCCGCCCTCGCGCAGGAACTGCTGGAACAGGCCGAGGCTGAACAGGTAGGGATCGTCCACGTGCGACCAGTCGGGAATCAGCACCCCTTGCTGCCACGGCGCACGCAAGGCCGGCTCCAGCCGTGTCAGTTGGTCTTTGTCGCAGTGCCGCCAGCGCACGCCCTGCTCGCCGCGCCGCTGCCAGCGCGCCAGGTCGGCCTGCAGGGCGTCCTGGTCGGGATAGAGCGCCAGTGCGCCGTGGCGACGCCAACTCCCTTCCAGACCGCAGCGGGCGATGAGCGGGGCGTAGTCCTGGTTCACCCGGGCCAGCAGCTGTCCCAGCTGCCGGCTCAGCGCCGCCACCCGCGCTGGCCGGCTCGCCAGCACGAAGCGGCCGAGCCACGGCATCAGACCGGGCAGATGGCGCCAGCGTACCGCCAGCGGGCCGAGCGGATTGAGCAGCCAACGTGGCACCTGGCGCAGCACGCCAGGCTCGGCGAGCGGGAGCACCTCGCTCACCGCCAGCGCCCCGGCGTTGCCGGACGAGGTGCCGGACGCCGGCGGATCGCGGTCGAGCAGCAGCACGTCGAGCCCGGCCAGGCGCAGTTGCAGCGCGCTGGCGATGCCGACCACGCCGGCGCCGACCACGATGACGTCGGCGCGGCTCATGCCCCCTCGCCTACGCCGAGGCGCCAGTTGGCCAGCGCGCATCGCGCCGCCGCCAGATCCCAGGCGGCGGTACCGACGCTCTTGAACAGGCGCGGGCGGGCCGCGTCGAAGCGTCCGGCCACGGCGTCGGCCAGCGACGCCACGGTGGTCCAGTCGATCCCGGCCTGGATCAGGTCGCCGGCCTCGTGGCGCGCGCCGACCGGGTCGTCGGAAAACAGCTGGCTGCCGGCGATGGCGTGCGGCCCCAGCTCGGCCATGTCGGGACGGAAGGCGCCGACCCCGATCAGCAGACGATCGGGACGCGCCGGCTGGTCGTACACCGGAACCTTGCTGGTGGTCAGCATGATCACCACTTGCACCGCCTCGGCCACGTCCCCGGTGGCCGGCTGCAGGTCCAGGCCGAGCGTGCCGTGCTCGCGGCAGAACGCCTCGGCGGCCGCCCTCTGGTGGCCATGCACGTCAACCCGCAGTCCCGGATACAGCGCCGCCAGCGCCTCGGCATGGCCGGCCGCCTGCTTGCCGGTGCCGATCAGCGCAACGTGGCGCGGAGGCGCCGCTTGCAGCGAGCGCATCGCCAGCATCGAGACCGCCGCGGTGCGCCGTGCGGTGACGGTCGGCCCGTCCAGGATCAGCAGCGGCACGCCGCTGGCGGCGTCGTAGACGCTGACCACGCCGTGGATGGTGGGCAGGCCGTGGCGGCTGTTGTGCGGGCAGACGTTGACCAGCTTGTGCATGGCGACATCGTGGGCGGAGGCCGGCATCGACAGCAGCACGCCCTCCCCCTGTAACGGCAGCACCTGGCGTTCCGGGCTGCTGATGCGACCGGCCTGGTACTCTTCGGCGGCGTCCGCCAGCACGTGGCACAGGGAATCGAAGGGCAGCAGCTCGGCGGTTTGGCGGGCGGAGAGAACCGGTAGCGGTGTCGACATGCTCATGGGGCGTCAGACCTCTGAATTGGTAGAATTTCGACCAGATTTTGGTTGCCTCCACATCAACCATCCAAAACTGGCCAGATGCAGGACAGCAACCACACTGTTCATGTCAAAAAAATTACCAATTAGCCACGTAAGGCACAACCCTATCGCGTCATCGCCAGGGAATTTGGTAAACTTTGTCACCAATACGCAACACTCATGTCCGCTTTTAGACCAATTTGAGTGACCACCATGCAAGAGACCAACCACTTCCAGCCGCGCCCGATCTACCAGCAGGTGGCCGAGCAAATCCAGCACAGCATCACCAACGGCGAATTCCTGCCGGAATCCCGTCTGCCGTCGGAGCGCGAGCTGGCGGCACGCTTCCGCGTCAGCCGCCCCGCCGTGCGCGAGGCCATCGGGTCGCTGCAGAACCAGCAGCTGGTGATGACGCGCCGCGGCTCGGGCACCTACGTCTGTGCCGATGCCTTGCAGCGGCTGCAGCAGGCCCAGCTCGCCGACACGGACCGACGCGCCGACGACAGCCCGCTGTCAACGCTGGAGGTGCGGCTGCTGCTGGAGCCCGCCATCGCGCGGCTGGCAGCGCGACGCGGACAGCGCGACGACAA